>JAFGIZ010000118.1 GCA_016929365.1 Lentisphaerota bacterium | reverse complement strand
TTCTCTCGATGCCCTCAAACGAATTGGCAATCTCCTCGAGTTTTTCAAGCCGCTTGACGTAAATTTCCGTCGTCTCCCTGCGTGCTCCGGTCCTGGAGCTGGAAATACTGTCCGCGGCGGAGGCCAGGCAGGCGTACAGACTCTCCGAGGGCACCTCCTCGTGGTGGGCCGCCACGGCGTTGATCACGACCTGCGGTTCCCCGTGGCGCTTCAGCAGATCCGCGCCGATCAAGGCATGTCCCCCCTCAACCTCGTGGTCCAGCGCCTTGCCGACATCATGAAACAGGCCGATTCGCTTGGCCAGCGCGACGTCCAGGTTCAGTTCGCCCGCCATGACGCCCATCAAGCTGGCCACTTCGATCGAATGCTGCAGTACGTTCTGGCTGTAGCTCGTGCGGAACTTAAGGCGTCCCAGCCGCCGCAACAGTTCCGGGGCGGCGCCTTGCAGGCCGATTCCGTATGCGGCCTCCTCGCCCGCCTTGCGAATGGTCTCTTCGATGGACTCCTGTACGGACCCAACCACCTCTTCGATCCGCGCCGGATGAATGCGGCCGTCCGAAATCAGGAGCTCCAGGGTCTGACGCGCCACTTCGCGGCGAATGGGATCGAAGCCCGAAATAACCACGGCCTCCGGAGTATCGTCGATCAGGATATTGACCCCGCACAAGCTTTCCAGTGCACGGATGTTGCGCCCGTCGCGCCCGATAATGCGGCCCTTCATGTCGTCTCCCGGAAGCGCCACCGTGCTGGTCATCATTTCGCTGGCGTGCGAGCCCGAGTACCGCTCTATGGCCGTCGCCACGATATTGCGCGCCTCGCGCTCGGCGGTTTCCTTGGCTTCTTCCTGCAGGCGGCGCAACAGGTTTCCGATCTCGCCGTGGACCTGTTCCTCCATGCGCTGCAACAGTGTCTGGCGCGCTTCGTCCTGGGTCATGCCGGCGACGCGCTGCAGGCGATTGCGTTCTTCGCCGGCCACGCGCTCCGCCTCTTCCCGGGCGCGGTCCAGGGCCTCGCTCTTCTCCTTGACCCCGGCCAGTTTCTCGTCCAGCCCGTGCTCCTTCTTTTCGATCATCGCCACCTTGCGGTCGAGATTCGACTCGCGCTCCATGATCCGCGCTTCGATGCGGTTCAGTTCCTCGCGGCGCGCCTTGACGGACTTCTCGAACTCTTCGCGTGCCTTCAGAACCTCCGCCTTGGCCTGGATTTCTCCCTCTTTCCGGATCCCCTGGCCCTCGCGCCTCGCTTCTTCCAGCTGACTCCGCGCCTGGCTCTCCAGAGAGCCGGCGAGATAGCGTCCGATCAGGTAGCGTGCCGCATAGCCCACCCCGAGCGTTCCCATGCTCATGGCTATGGCAACGGTTGTATTCATAGGTTGTTCCTTTCTTTTCGCGTTCGCACGATCCGCGACTCGGTGACGACAACGTCCATCCGGACGTCGCCTGCCCCAACCGGGACCCGTGTTTCCATTTGACACTCGAAAGCCAGCCCGACCTTAAACGCGCCGGCGGCTTCCCCCAGCATGCGGTCGTAATGCCCGCCGCCCTGTCCAAGTCGTCCGCCGCCGTCGTCAAAGGCCACGCCCGGCACGAACACCACATCGATGCCGTCCAGGGGCATCCAGGCGGGATTGGCAGGCTCCGGAACGCCGTGCGGTCCCGTGGGCCGGGGCGCCTCCCCCTGCAGGCGCGCCGGCGCATACATTCCGCGGTCGGCCCGGTATGCGGGCACGCACACGGTCTTGCCCGCGTTCCGGCAGTGGGCGATCAAGGCGTCCGTGCGTACTTCCGCGCCGACCGCGAGGTAGGCGCAGACCGACCGTGCCGCCGCGACTTCGGGCAGCGTCCCGGCCGCCTCGGCGATCCGGGCGCTTCGCTCACGTCGCGCCGCCGGCGCCAGTGCCGCCCGCCGCCGGCGCGCCGCCTCCCGTATCGCGTCTTTGTTCACGGTGTACCTCCGGCCCAGCGCTCCATGCGCTTGCGAATGACGTCTTCGTAGCCCTGGTCGGACGGCGCGTAGTAAACCGTCGCGCTAGGAATGTAATCCTGCGGCACGTAATGGCCGCCGAAATCGTGCGGGTACGCGTACTCGCGATCGGCCGGCTCGTCCTCTCCGCGCACGCGCTGCACGTGGACATTCTTGAGGTGCTCCGGCACGTCCAGCGTCCGTCCGGCCTCGACGTCGGCCAGCGCTTGTTCCACCGCCTTGTACGCGGCGTTGCTCTTCGGCGCCGTGGCCAGGTAGGTCGTCGCCTGTGCCAGAATGATGCGCGCCTCCGGCATCCCCACAAATTCCGCTGCCTGCATGGCGCTAACGGCAAGACTCAAACCCCGCGGGTCCGCGTTGCCGATGTCTTCGGATGCCAGAATGACCAGCCGCCGGGCCACGAATCGCGGATCTTCCCCGGCGTAAAGCATCTTGGCCAGCCAGTACACCGCCGCGTGGGGGTCCGAACCGCGTACACTCTTGATAAAGGCCGAAATCGTATCGTAGTGCCCGTCCTCATCGTGATCGTAGAGCACCGCTTTCTTCTGCACCGAGTCCTCGATGACCTCGCGCGTAATCCGGATGCGCCCGTCGCGGCCCGGGGCCGTGCTGAGTACCGCAATCTCGAGGGCGTTGAGCGCCCGCCGCGCATCGCCGTCGCACACGCGGGCCAGATGACTCAGCGCGTCGGAATCGAGCTCGGCCGGGTAGTCCGCCAGGCCCCGCGGATCGGCCAGGGCACGGCGCGCTAAAACACCGATGGCCGCGTCGTCCAGGGCACGCAGCTCGAAGACCAGCGACCGCGAGGTCAGCGGCGTGTTGATAAAGAACATGGGATTGTGCGTCGTCGCGCCGATGAGCGTGATCGTTCCGTTCTCGACGTGCGGCAACAAGACGTCCTGCTGCGCCTTGTTGAAGCGGTGAATTTCGTCTATGAACAGGATCGTTTCACGTCCGTCGCGAAGCTGCAGCGCGGCGCTCTTGATCAGGTCGCGCAATGCGGCGACGTTAGCCACAACGCCGCTCGTACGCTCGAAACGCCGCTGCGTCACCCGTGCGATGACCTCGGCCACCGACGTCTTGCCGCACCCCGGAGGACCGTAAAGAATAATGCTGTTCAGCCGGTCTGCCTCGATGGCGCGCCGCAGGAGGCGGCCTTCACCGAGGATATGCTCCTGGCCGGCAATTTCGGCGAGCGTCTGCGGGCGCATGCGCGCCGCCAGCGGCGTTTGCTTTCCCGCCGTCCCGCTCTCGGACTGTCCAAAAAGGTCCACTCTACCCCCCCGGGAAAAATACCCCACCACAGTTCGTATAAGGCCTTGATCTCTATACCCCGAAAACGAGGTGGGTGCCGTAGCCGTCGTTTCGCGCGTCCCGCGAGGGCATGCGCTCCACGCCGAATTCAGGCTCCCGTTCTAGCTAAAGACGGTTAGAGATACTCAGCCTATAGGCGAACAGGGCAGGGCATTTTTTCCCAAGGGAAGAAAAGTCCCTTGATTCTCAATGAACAGACAGTCTTGTCATCAAAGCGGCACCCGTTCCGATACCGTGTGTCACGGCACAGCGCTCCGGCCGGACCGCCCCGAAGGGATGCCGTAAAACTCCATCGGACAGGGCCGCACCATCCGGCCACCGCCCGAAGCAGGTTGTCTTTCACAGTCGTAAACATGAGCGTAAACGCCCCGTCCATATTCGCACCATGCGGCCATGCCGCCGTTATTGCGTCTCTCTTATCTCCACATTCAACGCTTTCCGCAGGGCCTCCTTGACCCGTGCCATGTAACCATTGGCATCCTCGTCGGTCAACGTCCGCTCCGCGGAACGGTAATACAAGGTATAAGCCAGGCTTTTCCGGCCCCGACCTATCCCTTCAGCTCTGAAAATATCAAACAGGCTAACCCGTGTCAACTCCGGCGGAGCCGCTTGACGGATAATGCCGTCGATCGTTTCATGTGCGACGGCTTCGTCCACGATCAGGGCCATGTCCCGCGCGACACCCGGATAAGCCGGAATCGGACGCAGTTCAGGCGCGGCGAATGCGTGTGCGACAAACGGGTCCAGGTCCAGTTCGGCAACCGCCGCCGGTTCCGCCATGCGCCGCTCGCGGCGGATCGACTCCGCCAAAACGCCAAGCACGCCGATCCGGTGCGAGCCGGACCTGACTTCAACGGTCCAGGAGGCGTCCAGCCACGCCGTTCTGCCCGGACGCATGCTCAGGTCCGGCACGTGCTGGGCGCGCCCGAGCGACTCGATGCAGCCCTTGAGCCACAAAAACATTTCTTCGGCCTCGACGGGGCGGCGCCGGTCCAGGGCGCCCCGTCCCGCCGGGCCCAGCAGCCCGACGCACAGCCGTGCTGTTTCCCCGTTCGCTGTGCCGGGCTTCCGGCGGAAGACACGTCCCATTTCGAACAAGGCCGCCGTCCCGACCTGGCGGGCCAGGTTCCGGCCCAGCGTATCGACCATCTGCGGCGCAAGCATGGCCCGCAACAGCGCATAGTCGGCGCTCACGGGATTCGGCAACACGATCCATTCCGCCCGGCGCTCCGCATCGAACTGCGACGGCGCCTCCGCGCCCACAAAGCTGTAATTCACGATTTCGTGCAACCCCAGCCCGATCAGGCTGCGCCGGCAGGCCTGATGCGCATAGACCGCCTCGTTCGAAACGCCGGGCGCCCGCCGCGCCTGCGGCAGTGCCGCGGGAATCTTGTCGAGGCCGTGCAGGCGCGCCACTTCCTCGATCAGGTCCGCCTCGATCTCGATATCCCTCCGGAAAGACGGCGCTTCGACCGTGCAGCCGGACGCGTCCCGAGCAACAACCGGTATCTGCAGAGTCTCCAGAATCGACGCAACGCGTTCGCCGGGCACCGCCACGCCCAGCACCCGGTTTACCCGTTCGTAACGGCAGCGGATTCGCCGGGGCGGCGACTGGCCCGGATAGACGTCCGCCACGCCGGGCGCCACGGTGCCGCCCGCATGCCTGGCGAGGAGATGCGCCGCCCGCCGGCTGCACCACTCGGCTCCCGCCGGATCGACCCCGCGCTCGTACCGGTAGGCCGATTCCGTGGACAATCCCAGCGTGGACACCGTGCCCCGGATCGTTCCGGGATCAAAACAGGCGCTCTCCAGCAGGACGCGCCGCGTGTCGGGGCGGATTTCGCTTCCCGCCCCGCCCATGATGCCCGCGAGGGCCACGGGGCGCCGTGCGTCCGCAATCATCAACATCTCCGGCGTAATCGGCCGCGCCACGCCGTCCAGCGTGTGCAAGGCCTCGCCCTGACGCGCGTGCCGTACCACGATCCGCCCGTCCTCGAGCAGCGCATAATCAAAGGCGTGCAGGGGCTGCCCGGTCTCCAGCATGACGTAATTCGTAATATCGACCACGTTGTTGATCGGGCGCTGACCCGCCAGCATCAGGCGGCGCTGCATCCAGAGCGGACCGGGCCCGAGCGTGACGTCCGAGATCACGCGCGCCGTGTAGCGCGGACACGCCGCGGCGGCGTCCACGGATACCCGGGCCAGCGCCTCCACAGGCTCACCCTGCTCCTCAAAATCAACCGGCGGAAGCCTCAGCTCGGCGCCGAAGAGCGCCGCCACTTCGCGGGCGATCCCGATGATGCTGAGGCAATCGGGACGGTTCCAGGTAACCTCGATGTCCAGTATGCTGTCCGGGCCGCCCATCAGTTCGGCAAAAGGCGTGCCGGGCACCGTGTCCTCCGGCAGAACCATGATCCCCGTATGATCGTCGGAAATGCCCAGTTCGTCTTCGGCGCAGAGCATGCCGTTTGAAACCTGCCCGCGGATCGCCGCGCTTCCGACGCGCGTCCCGTCTGCCAGGCGGGTTCCCGCCGTTGCCAGCGGCGCCTTGACTCCCGCCGCGGCATTGGGCGCCCCGCAGACCACGGGGCGCTCCGTGCGTCCGTCGTAAACGTGGCAGATGCGCAGGCGATCCGCCTCGGGATGCGGCGCCACGGTCCGAATCTCGCCCACGACCACGCCCTCGAACGCGGCCTCGACCGGCGTCACGGCTTCGACTTCCGTTCCCGAGAACGTCAACCGCTCCGCCAACGTCTCGGGCGCCGCGTCGCACGCCACGTAATCCCGCAACCAACTGACCGGTACCTTCATCGCACGCCGTGTGTCCCCGCCCTAGGCGAATTGTTCCAGGAAACGAACATCATTGTCGTAAAGCATCCGGATATCTTCGATTCCGTACTTGACCATTGCAATCCGTTCGACACCCATGCCGAAGGCGTAACCCGACAGCCGCTCGGCGTCGTACCCCACCTTGGCATAGACCCGGGGGTCCACCACCCCCGCACCGGCAATCTCGATCCAGCCGCTGAACTTGCACACGCGGCACCCCCCGCCCCCGCAGACATGGCACGAAAAATCGCATTCAACACTGGGTTCCGTGAAGGGAAAGAAATGCGGCCGGAAGCGCACCCCGACCTCCGGCCCCATCATCTCATGTGCAAAATGCGCCAGAACCCCCTTCAGATCGGACAGCGACCCGCCGTTCTCGTCGACGTGCAATCCTTCAATCTGATGAAAATTGGCGCTGTGTGTCGCGTCCGTCGTGTCGCGGCGGTAACAGCGCCCCGGCGTGATTACGCGAACCGGCGGCTGCCGGCTCTCCATCACGCGAATCTGGACCGGCGACGTCTGTGTCCGCAGCAGCTCGCCCGAATCGAGCCAGAACGTATCCTGCGGGTCGAGCGAGGGATGATGCGGCGGCGTGTTGAGCGCCTCGAAATTGTGGTACGCCGACTCAATGTCCGGCCCCTCGGCCACCGTGAAGCCGACTTCGCCGAAAATGCGCACGGCCTCTTCAATCACGCGCGAAACCGGATGCATGGACCCCAGCCTGTGCCACCGGCCCGGCAGACTCGTGTCCGCCCCGGGCCCGCCCGCGACAGGCGCGGGCGCCTGGAGCGTCCGGCGCCGTTCCGCCAAGGCCTGCGTGACCGCCTCCTTGAACGCATTGGCTGCGCGACCGGCCGCGGCGCGCTCTCCGGGCGCCAGCCCCTTGAGACCCTTCATCATGGCCGGAAGCAGCCCCTTGCGGCCCAGGTACGTGATCCGAACCCCTTCGAGCGCCTCCGGTGTTTCCGCCGCCTTGCACGCTTCCAGCGCCTCGGCTTGCGCTTCCTCGATCCGGTCCTTGTTCACGGTTTGCTCGCTCCCTGACGCACGCCTTCGGTGCGCGCCCGCCTTTCACCGTCCAAAAAAAACGGCCATCTCTTGCGAGATGGCCGGCCCGTCCGCCCAGGCGATCAGGACAAGCCGGCCTTCGCCTTCTCGACGATCGAACTAAAGCCCTCGGGGTCGTGGAATGCGATTTCGGAGAGCATTTTGCGGTTCAACCCGACACCCGCCTTATTCAGCCCTTCGGTCAAACGGCTGTACGAAATCCCGTTCTGGCGGCAGGCCGCCGACACCCGTGCAATCCATAACGCGCGGAATTCACGCTTTTTGCGGCGCCGATGCACGGTCGCCATTCGCATCGCGCGGTCTACGGCTTCCGTGGCCTGCCGGAACAGCTTCTTGCGCGCACCACGGTAACCCTTGGCCTGGTCCAGCCGGCGGCGCCGACGGCGCCGCGAGGCCGGGGCATTTGTTGATCTTGGCATACCTCTTCAGTCTCCCAGCAGAGCCGCGACCCGCTTTGTTTCGACGGGACTCAAAACCCCGCGTGCCCGCAGGTCCCGCTTGCGCTTGCGCGTCTTGCCGGCCAGCAGGTGCCCGGCACCCGGCTTTTTGTACTTGATCTTGCCGGTACCGGTCTGCTTGAAGCGTTTCGCGGCCGCTTTGCTTGTCTTCTTTTTCGGCATAAGCGCGGTACACTAGCCCAATCGCCCCCCCACGTCCAGCCCCTTTTTTTTGCCGCCCCCGGGGCGTTTGCCGCCCTGCTCAATCCGCCTTTCCGGCAGGCTCCTCCTGGCCGCCCTTCCCGGCGTTCTTCCCCGCCCTGGCGCTCAGAAGGCATTCGATACGGCGGCCGACCAGCCGGGGCGCCATATCCACCGACGCCTGATCCCCGCAATCGGCGATGGCCCGGTTAACAACCTCAAATCCCAGCTCGCGATGTGCGTTCTCCCGTCCCCGGAATTGGAGAGAAAACTTCAGCTTATAACCCTTCTCCAGGAATTCC
>JAFGIZ010000117.1 GCA_016929365.1 Lentisphaerota bacterium | reverse complement strand
GGCGAGACCTACGAGGGGTGCGTGTACGCGCCCATGGGGCGCAGCGACGCGAACCTGAAGTGGGACCGCGGCGAAATCGGGATGCGGTTCGAGTATCTTTCGTTTGACAGAGCGACGGAGATGAACCCGGCCGTGACGGGCATCGCCCCCGCGCCGCGGGCCCCCAGCGGTCTGCGCGGCACGGAACTGAACTGCACGATGCTCGGGGCCTTCGGCGCGGCCCCGCCCGAAGTGCAGCTCGGGGTGATGCGCTACATCTGGTATGGCGCAAGCGACGCGATGCGGCGTAAGCGGACCGAAATCATGGTGGAGTACGGATACGGTACGTTTCTTAACCCGCGCGATCTGGAGGAGTTCGGGTACACGGATATCCTGGCCCAGGTTCCCCCGGCCTGGAGGGAAACCATGGAAACGGCCCTCGAGCAAGGCGTTCCGGAGCCCTACGGCAAGAACACACAGCAGATCTATCTCAAGGTATCCGAGCCGATCAACTGGGCCATCGACCGGCCCGAGCTGCTGGACCTGCCGCGCGAGGACGCGTTGACGCGCATCGAAGGCCAGCTCGACGCCGCGGCCGAACGGGTCGACCGCTTCATGCTGGGCCAGCTCTCGCCCGGGGAGTGGCGCCGGCGCCGCACCTGGGGCGGTGTGCTGCTGGCCGTGATCGTAACGGTCTTCGTGGGCGCGATCTCGTGGGTCCTGCGCGCTTTCACGCGGGAGGAACAGGCCATGGGCGACCGGCCGCCGGCGCGCCGCTTCCTCAAGGCCTATCTCCTCCTGCTGCCCGGCCTGGCGCTGGTGCTGCTGGTCCAGTACCTGCCCCTTATCCTCGGGGTTCCGCTGGCCCTGTTCGACTACCAGTTCGCGATCGACTCGGTCTTCGTCGGCCTCGATAACTTTGCCGCCGTGCTCTACGACACGCGCTTCTGGATGTCGCTCCTGCGCACCCTGTACTATGTCCTGCTGGTCGTGGCCCTCGGATTCTGGCCGCCCATCATGGTGGCCATCCTGCTCGATGAAGTCCCGGGCACGCTTTTCAAATACATCTTCCGGACTGTTTTCTATCTGCCGACGATCGTCAGCGGCGTGATCATGGTATTCCTCTGGCGCCAGCTCTATGAGCCGTCCGAATCCGGGTTCCTGAACCAGATCCTGATGTCGCTGAACCACCTCGACCCCGTGCCTGCCGCGGCCTTGCGGCTCGTCATGCTCGGCCTGTGGCTCTCGCTGATCGGCGTCATTTTCGCCTGCGGCGTGAAGCTCAAGGAACTGAGCACGGTCATGCGCGTAATCCTGGGCCTCTTCGCCCTGGGCCTGCTCTGGGCCACCGTGTACCCGCTGATCCGGACGTACCTCGGCCCCGGCGCGCTCGAGATCGAAGCCCGGGGTCTGGATCCGGCGCGGGTATCGGGCTGGCCGGCCGTGCTCACGTACCTGCGCGGCATGCTGGGGCCGTTCGACATCAAGCCCCTGGGCTGGATCGAGGACCCGGCCATGGCCATGGTCTGCTGCGTGATCCCCATGGTGTGGGCCACGGCGGGTCCCGGCTGCATCATCTACCTCGCCGCGCTCAAAACCGTCCCCGAAGAGCTGGTCGAAGCCGCCACGATCGACGGCGCCGGCATTCTGCAGCGCATGGCCTACATCACCCTGCCGCGCGTGAAGTTCCTGATTCTGATCCAGCTCCTGGGCGCCGTCGTGGGCGCCTTCCGCGGCGGAACGAATTTCATCCTGGCCATGACCGGCGGCGGCCCCAACGGGGCGACCCGCACCATGGGCATGGATATTTTCGAGCGGGCCTTCATGGAGCTCAAGTTCAGCACGGGAGCCGCCATGGGGTGGATCCTGGGCGCCATCGTGATCTGCATCACCGCCTATCAGCTCCGCCGCATGTCGCGCGCGCAGTTCACGACCGGCGCCGAAGTGTCCGTGACGGCCAAGTAGGAGACGCGCCATGTCCATGCTCACCAAGACCGAACGCAAGAGCCGCACGGGCCGGTTGTTTCTGGCCGGCGTCTTCGCGGCCATCCTGGTCGGCAGCGTCACGATGGTCTACCCGTTCATCCTCATGCTCTCGGGCTCGCTGCGCAGCGACATGGACATCAACCAGATGGACATCGTGCCCGACTACCTGACCGACACCCGGGTTCTCGTGCGCAAGTTCCTGGAGACGAAATACAACTACGATCCCGCGGCCATGAACATCTATCGCCAGGGGCGCGACTACAGCTTCGAACTGGCCTCCGTCCCCGCGACCGTACACGCGCGGCGTGTCGACGACTTCAAAGCCTTTGTCCGGGAGACGGAGACACCGGATCACTGGCATATCCTCGGGGGGCTGCGGACGATCAGGAACATGCGGTCCGTCGTGCTGGATGTCTTCAGCGAGCGAGTCAAGGCGCACTACCACGGCGACGTGGATGCCTTCAACCGCGACATCGGCGGGGTGATACGGACATGGGGGCAGGTCGATATGATCGGACCGAACTGGGTCAATCCCCGTTACGACTACACCCCGTCGGCCACCTTCGACATCTACACGGAGCTCGTCCGCGAACGCCCCCTCGCCGAGCGCGCCATGGTCAATATCACGGGTGAATTCCTCCAGGAAGTGATCTATCCCGCCTACGGCATGGACGGCGTGGAGGACTACAACGCGGCGCACGCGCGGCCCGTCACATCGTATGACGTCTTCGCGCTCCCGCGCCGCCTTCCGGGCAGGGACCGGCCGGCACTGCGCGAAGAATGGCTGACGTTTGTGCGCGAGCATTGCCACGTCTCGTTCATCCGCGCCGCGGTGCCCGAGGCCGACTACCAGGCGTTTGTCCGTGAATACTTCGGCCGTGATATCGCGCGGCTGCAGCGCCACTGGCCCGCACGGAACCTGTCGCGCTTCGAGGACGTGCGGCTGCCCGGCGAACGCGAATGGCTGTTTGCCGCGCAGGCAACCGTCTATCGCCGTTTCCTGGAGTCGGTGGACCCGTCCGCGCTCTACCTGGTGGGTCCCGAGTTTGCCTGGCAGGACTGGCTGCGCGGTCGCTACGGCGACGTGGACGCCCTCAACCGTGCGCACGGTACGGACTATGCCGCGCTGGATGCCGTCCGCATGCCCATTGCCGAGACGGAGGCACGTTATGTGCAGCGCCACAGCGGCATGCTGCGCCGGCGCTATGCCCTGCGCAACTACCGCATTGTCGCGCAGCAGATCTTCGTGCAGGGGCGGCCGTTCTACAACACGATCGTCTACGTAGGCCTGACCCTCATCCTGGCGCTGACCGTCCAGCCCCTGGCCGCCTACGCCCTGTCGCGCTTCAATCCGCCCGGGATGTGGAAATTCATCTTTATCTTCATGGCCACCATGGCCTTCCCGCCCATGGTAAGTACGATCCCGCAGTTCCTGCTGATCAAGAAACTGAACCTGCTCAACACGTTCATCGCGCTGGTGATTCCGGTTGCGATCAACGGCTACCTGGTCTTCCTGCTCAAGGGCTTCTTCGACTCGATCCCGCAGCACCTTTACGAAGCCGCCACGATCGACGGGGCCTCGGAACTGACCATGTTCTGGCGGATCACGATGGCGCTGAGCAAACCCATCCTGGCCGTGGTGGCGCTCAACGCGTTCCGGCTGGCCTGGATGAGTTTCATGCACCCGCTGATCGTCTGCCCCGACGAGAAGATGCACGTGCTGGCGGTCTGGCTGCACCAGTTCCAGCAGAGCGCGCCCGCCTCGGCCGTGTTTGCCTCGATCCTGATGGCCAGTATCCCGACCCTCCTGATCTTCATTGTCACGCAGGGCACGATCATGAAAGGCATCGCGGTCCCGGCGGAGAAGTGACCTTGCCTGCTCCACGCAGACGGCATTGCGGCCACGGTAAGGAGCCCCGCGCTCACGACGCCCACGACTGACCCCTGCCGCTCGCAGTGGGCGCGATAGTGATTCGCGGTGGGGCGCGCCACGTTTTCGTCGCTTGCCCAACGCGCCACTGTTAGGGTAATGGTATGGCCGTCACGAAGGAAAGACAGGGGTATGAACCGCCGACAGCTCGTCAAAGACGCCATAGCTCACAAAGTCACGGAACGCGTGCCGTACTGCATCCAGTTCACGCGTCATGCCCGGGAAAAGCTGGAGACGGACAATTCCTGTCACAGCAGCGAAGCGTGGATCGATAATGATATTGTTCTTGTTTCCCCGCCCTGGTGGAACTGGCACAACATCGGCCCCGAATGGCAGAACATGGAACCGCCCGGGCACGCGCCGGGCGTCACGGGAACGCGCAGCTACCCGGAGTTCTTCGAGCAGATCAAGCTGCTGCGCGACCACAGCGACAAATACATCCTGGCCTGTATCTACGGTTCGCACTTCGAAAAAGCCAATTTCCTGCGGGGAATCGAGAATTTCCTGGCCGACCTGGCCGGGGAGCCGGCCTTCGCCCGGAAACTGCTCAACCGTATCATCACCAAGAACATGGTCATGCTCGAGAATATCCTGGGTTCCCGCGAAATCGACGGCGTCCTGCTGGGCAGCGACTGGGGCACCCAGCTTGACCTGCTCATGTCGCCCGACACCTGGGAAGACCTGATCCGGCCGGGCGAACAACGCGAGTACGACCTGATTCATGAATACGGCAAGGATGTCTGGGTGCACTCCTGCGGCAACATCGTCAAGGTCATTCCGTCCCTCATCGAGATGGGGCTCGACGTGCTCAATCCCGTGCAGCCCGAGTGCATGGACCTGGCCGCGCTGAAAGCCGATTTTGGCGACCGCCTGACCTTCTGGGGCGGAATCAGCACCCAGCAGGCCCTGCCCTACGGCGCCCCGGACGAGGTCAAGGCCGAGGCCCGCCGCGTGCGCGACCTCATGTCGACCCACGGCGGCTACATCTTCGCCCCGGCCCAGGAAATACAGGACGACGTTCCCCTCGCCAACGTCGAAGCCCTCCTCGCCGTTGCGCAGAGCGGGTGATCGTGAAGGAAATCGTGGACCTCTGTTTCAACCGGGACAATCCCATGACCTTCAGCCGCACCCGTGTACGCCCATCGCAGGCAAGTCGCGCCAGGCGTGGTTCAATCGGTATGGGATCACCCGGAAGGCGGCCATCGACGCCGGCCCATGGCGGTGATGAAGCCCGGTTCGGCGCCGGATTGCGGAGAGCTTGCCTTCAATACCACTCCACTATAAGGGTATGGCAAGTCACTATTGAGCAGAGGGAATAGCGAATGCCCGGCCACACGACCCACGAAAACGCACTGCGTTCGCTGTACACCGACACGGACCGGTCGGGCGCGGCATTCTGCGCCAAGCCGGTACCGACGCGTCTCTATGAACTGCCCCACGGAGACTTCACCCTCTCCGACCGGCCCGTCGACGAATGGGTCGACTGGGTCATAGGCGATTACGAACGCCACGTCACCATGCAGGCGGCCGTGGGGGACGACTCCGTGCCCATTGCGAAGCTCACCACCGGCACCCATATCTATGCCGCGGCCTTCGGCAGCCCTATCGAGACGTTCGCCGGCACGGAAACCAATCCCTGCGCCCTGCCCTTCGTCAAGACCGCGGCCGAAGCGGACAGGATCGAGACGCCGCGGGTCGAATCTTCGCCGACCCTGGCACGCGTGATTGAGCTGGGGCACAAGGTGCGCGACCGCCTGGGACCCGAGGCCTACCTGGGACCGTCCGACATGCAGACGGGGTTCGATACGGCCTGCCTGATCTGGGACAAGACGGAGCTGTATTGCGCCATGATGGACGATGAAGCGCGCAAGGCCGTCAAGCGCCTGGCCGGCAAGTGCGCCCGGCTCTTCAAGGAGTACCTGACCATTCTGCGCCGCGAGTTCCCCCGCATGAGCCCCCTCCATTGCCCGGGCATCTGGTGTCCGCCCGAGCTCGGCCCCTGGATGTCCAACGACGAATGCGGCGCGGTCAGCACGGAGACGTTCGAAGAGTTCATGCTGCCCGAAATGGTCGACCTCGCCGAAACCTTCGGGAGCATCGGCATGCATTGCTGCGCCGACGCCGAGCACCAGTTCGCGTCGTTCCGCAAGATCCCCAATTTCTACGGCTTCAACCGGGTAGCCGCCAAACGGGGCTACCGGCCCCTGCTCGACCACCTGGCCGGTCCGGGGTCCCCCCTCCATGCCCTGGCCTGGGTCGGCGACGAGGACACGGAATACCTCGTCCGCAATGCCCCGCCCGGAACACGCTTCATCTTTCAACGTTTCTGCGAATCCGTTGACGATGCCAGGGCCTGGTTCGACAACGTGCGCGAGCTCAAAACCGAGCTGCATCGTATCCAGGACACGATCGGGGATTCCCGTCACGCCGGGGACGCGTGAGAACCATGACCGAGGACACCGGCCATGCCATGGCAAACCGTAGATACGTGACCCGGCGTCCACAATTCCGGCTCATCAGGAAAGAACAGAACAGCCACCATGGAAACACGCATCCGGCATGACGGACCCGCCCGGGATTGGGCGGAAGGATACCCCATCGGCAACGGCCGCCTCGCGGCCATGGTGCTGGGCGCGGTGAAGCGCGAACGCCTCGCTCTGAACCACGAATGGCTCTGGAAAGGCCACGGCCGGAGACGCGACGTATGGGACGCGGCGGACCGGCTGCCCGAAGTGCGCAAGCTGATCCTGGCGGGCGACACCAACGCCGGGACGCGCCTGGCCAACGCGGTCTTCGGCTCGGGCCGCGAAAGGGGCGACGGCACGTCCTGCCGCGTCGATCCGTTCCAGACCGCGGGCGATCTCTATCTCGACCTGGTTCACGGGGCCCACAGCCACTACCGACGCGAGCTGGACCTGGAGTCCGGCATCGCCCGCACGGTGTTCCTGACCCGGCCGAACCGCAACCAGCAGGGGCATGTCGTGCGCGAAGCCATGGTTCATCTCACGCATAACCTGTTGCTTCTGCATGTTGCCGTCGAGGAAGGTATTCCGGTGACCGGGGCCGTGTCGCTGGACCGGCTTTTCAGCCCGGACTGCGACCTGCAGCGCGAAATCAAGGGCGACCAGGTCGTCCTGCGCGGCCGGATCCGCGACGGCGGCGTGGCCTTTGTCGTGCGGGCCCGTGTGTTCACCGACGGCGGGGCGCTGTGCGCCGAGGGCAACACGCGCCTGGGCTTCATCGAGGCGCGGTCGGCCCTGGTGGCGCTGAATATGGGGGTCGATGTGTTCGACCGCGATCCGGAGGCCGAGGCCTTTGTGCCCGATCTCGATGCGGCCGCCTGGAACGCGTTGCGCGACGAACACGTCGCGGCGCACCGCAAGGCCCTGGCGACGGTGACCTTGTCGCTGGGTCTCCCGGCCCCCGACGCGCCGACCGACCGCCGCCTGGAGCGCGTCCGGGCCGGTGAGTCCGACCCCGCCCTGGCCGGGCTTTACTTCAACTACGGGCGCTACCTGTTCCACGCCTCCTCGGCCCGGGGCGAGGTTCCGGCCACCTTGCAGGGCAAATGGTGCGACGAGCTGCACCCGGCCTGGGACAGCGATATGCACCACGACATCAACCTCGAAATGAACTACTGGCTGGCCGAGCCCTGCGCCATGCCGGACGCGACCGACGCGCTGTTCCGCCATGTCGAACGCTGTGTGCCGCACGGCCGCGAGGCCGCCCGCCGGCTCTACGGCTGCCGCGGCATTTACCTTCCCATCCAGACGGACCCGTGGGGACGCTGCACGCCCGAATCGCAGAAGTGGGCCGTCTGGATCGGCGCCGCCGCGTGGCTGGCCCAGCATTTCTGGACGCACTATGAATACAGTCTCGACGAGACCTTCCTGCGGGACCGGGCCTACCCGATATTCAAGGAGGTTGCCGCCTTCTACGAAGATTACCTCATCGAGGACGAACAGGGCAGGCTCCAGATCGTTCCCTCGCAGTCGCCCGAGAACGCCTTCGCAGGGACCGACCCGGATCTGCCCGTCTCAATCTGTGTGTCCTCCACCAGCGACGTCATGCTGGCCTGGGACGCCCTGACGCGGGCAATAGACGCGGCGGAGATCCTGAACGTCGATTCCGATAAGCGGGAGCAGTGGCGCCGCATGCGCGACGCGCTGCCCCCGCTGCGGATCGGCGGCGACGGAAGGCTGCTCGAGTGGAACCACGAGGTCGGCGAACGCGAGCCGGGACACCGACACATCTCGCACCTGATCGGATTCTTCCCCGGCGACCAGATCACGCGCGACGGAACACCCGAACTGTTCGAAGCCGCGCGCAAGTCACTGGACGCCCGCGCGGCGGCACAGGACAGCAATGCCCCCGGCGGGGATACCGGCTGGTGCCTGGCATGGTATGCCTGCTGTTACGCGCACTACGGCGACGGCGATCGCGCCCTGGAGATTCTCACCAGGCTCTTCACCAAGTACACCACCGCCTCGCTGCTGGACCTGCATCCCCCGCGCATCTTCCAGATCGACGGCAATCTCGGCGGCGCCATGGCCGTGGTCGAAATGCTGCTGCAAAGCCAGCAGGAAGTGCTGCGCCTCCTGCCCGCCCTGCCCGCCGCCTGGCCCGCCGGCCGGGTCACCGGCCTGCGCGCGCGCGGCGGCTACACGGTCGACATCACGTGGGATGCCGGCCGGCTCGTCACAGCCACGATTCACGCCGCATGCGACCGTAGCTGCCGCATCCGGGACCCCGGTCACGCTCTCGGCGTCACTGCTGCCGACGGCGCGCCCGTCCGCTCGCAACACGCCGGCCATTGTCTCCTGTTCGAAGCCCGGGCCGGAACACGTTACTCTGTGGCATAGCCCGGCTCACGGCCGGCTCGCCATGATGTGCCGCCGTACACCGGCGGGCGGCGGACTACGCGCGCAGTGTCTTCAGCGCCTCGAACATGGCGACTACGTTCTCAACCGGCGCATTGGCCTGGATGTTGTGGATCGCGTTGAACACAAACCCGCCCCGGGGCGAGAAAATCCGGCATCGGTCCAGGACTTCGGCGCGAACGTCCGCGGGGGTTCCGAAGGGCAGCGTTTTCTGGGTGTCGACCCCGCCTCCCCAGAACGTGACACGGTCGCCGTAGCGCTGCTTCAACACGGCGGGATCCATCCCGGCGGCCGAGCACTGCACCGGGTTGAGGATCTCGAATCCGTCGGCGATGAAATGTTCGATGAACGGCTCCACGGCCCCGCACGAATGCTTGAACGTTTTCCACGTCGTATGGGCATGGATCCAGTCGCTGATCTGCCGGTAGTAGGGCGAGTACAGCGCGTCGTACGTCTCGACCGAGCAGAATTGCGATGTCTGGGTTCCGAAGTCGGTCCCGCACACGAACACGGCATCCGGCAGCTCGCCGACAATCGCGTGGATCCGCGCCATGTTCTCGATGGCGATACGGGTCTGCTCGGAGAATACGGCATGCAGGTAATCCTGCCGCGCCACGGTCGACATATACCATTCGGCCACGTCGCGAATGCCCCGCGGATGCTTCAGAAACGGGGCGGGGACCAGCGCGATGTCGCCGATCGCCGTGCCGGGCAGCGTCACCACAATACCGTACGGCGAATCCTTAAGCCGCTCTGCGGCGCTGCGAAACACGTTGAGGTCCGCCTCGCTCAACGGACCGAACTCTTCCAGGTTATCGGACGGATCCAGGTTATCGTCGTCAATCGGCGGCTGGCGGATGATCGTGTCAAAGAAGAACCCGCCCACCGGCATCCTCCCGCTTGGCGGGGCCTCGCGGTCGCCCTGCGGAAAGATCAGCACGTCACCGTTCGCGTCAAGCATGGTCTGAAAATGCTCGGGAACCAGGACCTCCTGCCCCCAGGGCATGCGGTATTCCCGCCAGTTCTCGTTGCGGAACCCGAAGATCGTGTTCGGCGCCGGCAACGCCGTCACGTCGATGCCCAGTGCATCCATCAAGTCCGGCTCGACCTCGCCCAGCATCTGGTAGGGTTCGCACACCTTCACCGGCCGCGGCGGCAGCCCATAGGCATCACGCAAGGCCGCGACGACGCGAACGTGCATACCCGTCACCGCCGTTGCGCCGAAATCCACGCACAACGGTCCCTCCTCATGCCGCAACGCGGCTTGTAATGCTGCTTTCCCGGTCATCGCCGACCTCCTTCGTCTTGGCACATCTCGTGCCCTGATCCGCTCCGCATGGTACCCTCCATAGCGCTCCATCGCACCCAAAATCGCACGGAACTTCTCAAACAATACCCCGGGACGTAACAGCGGATGATCGGCCATGAGGGCCTTGAAGCGAGTCTACAGCGCCGTCTTTGACAAGACGCTGCGAGAACAGGCGCGCCTCCGCGAAAACACGGTACCGAACCGGGTTGCCCGACAGTGCCGGCAGCAAACCCGGCGGCGACGCCGACGCGTAGTACGCCAACAGGTAAGACCGGACGGTCGCGCCCCAGCCGGCCACAATCTTGACCCCGGGGCCGGGTTTTTCATATCGTTCGGTCAGAAATCGAGGGCTTCAGATAGTCCAGCAAACGTGTTGCCCGGAAGTTCGGTAAAGCAAATGCCTTTTGGCCTGGCCCGGTTTCAGCCCAAGGAATGCAAACCATGAAGGCAAGCGCCGGCCCGGCAGGCGAACTGCCCGATCCCTTTGCGCTCAATGACGGACGCCGCGTGTCATCCCCGGCGGACTGGCGGGCGCGGCGGCAACAACTGGCAAACGCGGTCCTGCCCGTGGAGTACGGCGGGATGCCGCCGCCCCCGTCCGGCACCACCGGCGAGCTGCTGCACCGGCACACGCCGAAACAGTTGGGACCGGATGCCGTGCGCTACCAGTATCGCATCGTGGACGACGACCATCCCGCGGTCCATTTCCGACTGGATCTTTACCTGCCCCGCCAGAAAAACGTGGTTCCCTTTCCCGTGATCCTGACCGGGGACGGATGTTATCGCTTTGCGGACGATGCCATTCCCGCCGTCTTCGAACGGGATTTCGCCCTGGCTGTTTTCAGCCGGGTGGAGATCGTTCCCGATATCTACAATTCGGACCGCGACCAGGGTCTTTACCGGGCCTATCCCGGCCGGACCTTCGGGGCCCTCGCCGCCTGGGCCTGGGGGTTCCACCGCTGCGTCGATGTATTGACAACTCTCGACTGCATCGACAACGAGAAGATCGCCGTGACGGGGCATTCCCGCGGGGGCAAGACGGCCCTGTTAGCCGGCGCCACGGATGAGCGTATTGCCCTGACCGCCCCGAACGGTTCCGGGGCCGGCGGGGCGCCGATCTGGCGCTGGCATGCCGAAGCGGCCGAGTGCATGGCAGGGATGCGAACGAGCATTCCGTACTGGTTCGGCCCTGAACTGTGGCAGTATGCCGACCGCGAAGCCGAGATGCCGTTCGACCAGCACTTCCTGACCGCGCTGGTCGCGCCGCGCCGGCTGCTGTTTACCGAGGGGCTTGCGGACGTCTGGGCAAACCCCTCCGGCACACGCCAGACCTACGACGCCACCCGCGAGGTCTACCGTTTTCTCGGTGTCGCGGACCGGATCGGCATCCACTACCGGCCGGGCCCGCATTCCCACGGGCCCTCGGACTGGAGCGCCCTGCTGGACTTCATGGACCGGCAGTTCCGGGGCATCGCCAGCGAGCGGGACTTCGGACGGAACCCCTATCCCGATATGCCGCGGGCATTCTCCTGGCACGCCCCGCCCACGTGAGGCTGCGCGTCGGCGGACCACGCCCCGCACATGGCCGGCAATACGCGCGATTCCGCGGCGCTGGGCCTGCAATTCGGCGCCGACAGCGTTGTCAATGGAACGGCCGTAGCCAAACCGGCCGCGCGCCGTATCGCGGGCAGCAACCTGCGTTCGTACGAGGCGGCGACCGTAATTACAATCGCGAAAGCATTGACCCTTTAAACCGGGGAGCTATACTGCGTTCCGTCTAACAGCCTCGCTGCAAATGGGAACTGCGACGGATGCATGACGCCCTGGCCGGCCGATGATTCTGGAGCAGAAAGGGCGTGACGCGGCTCCGGGATCGATCCGGAAATGACGTTCCCGCGCCAGGCGCGGGAACGGCCGCGGTCCGGGAGTACGCAGGAGTAACGCATGCGGTATCGTAAGTTGGGGCGAACCGGATTGAGCGTCTCGGAGCTGGGTTACGGGGCGGCGCGGGGGGCGGCCGCGGACCGGGCGGGCTTTCTGACCACGGTCCACGCGGCCCTTGACGCGGGGATGAACTTTATCGACACGGCGGCAGGCTACGAGGACGGGGCGTGCGAACGGGCGCTCGGCGAAGCCCTCCAGGGGCGCGATGCGGTGATCGTCGAGACGAAGTACCGGCCCTATGACGGATGGGGCGGCGACGCCGCCTATACGGGTTCGCCCGCCCGTCTGACGGCCTCGGCCGAAGCCAGCCTGCGCAACCTGCGCCGGGACCGGCTCGATATCCTGCTGGGCCACGGCATGCGCACGGTCGAAAGCTTCGACCGGTTCATGAACGACGGCTGCTACGAGGCCATGGTGCGCCTCCGCGACCAGGGGAAGGTGCGGTTCATCGGAATCAGCGAGCTGTCCGAGGCCGACGGCACGCACGAGGTGCTGCAACACGCCCTGCCCGGCGGCGCGTTCGACGTGGTGATGCTCACCCTGAACTTTCTGCTGCAAACGGCAGCCGACACGGTCCTGCCCCTGTGCGCAAAACAGAACACGGGCACGGTAGTGATGATGCCCCTGAACCAGGCGTCGAAAACCTCCGGCCTGGTGAACGTGCCGGCGGCGCTGGAATGCGTGCGGCGCCACGCGGTCCAGGGCCACCTGCCGGACGAGCCGCACTATACCGATCCGCACCTGTTCGACTTTCTCGAACCGTACTCCGTGCCCGCTGCCGCGCTGCGCTTCGTGCTCGCCCACCCGATCGGCACCTGCTGTGTCGGCGCGCGCAGTCCGGAACGGATCCGCGCAAACGCAGCCGCCTCCGATCCGCCGTATCTCGATGCCGGGCGGCTTGAGCGCCTGCGCACCCTGTTCGGCGGTATTCGCAGCCAGGTCCGATAACCATGCCCACACCCCCGGAATCCAAACCATGAAGGCGTTGCAGATCGTCACCCCGGGCGAAGTCCGGGTTCGGGATATCCCGGCGCCGGTTCCGGCCCCGCACGAAGTCCTCGTCAAGGTCATGGAAGTCAACACCTGTCCCCAGTGGGACATGCACGTCTGGCAAGGCGTCACGATGCTGCAGGAACCCCTCTCGTATCCGTATACGCCGGGCCAGCCGGGGCACGAAATGGCCGGCGTGGTGGCCGATGCGGGCAGGGCGGTCACGGCCTTCAAACCCGGCGACCGGGTGGCGGCGTGGCGCGACCCCGGACACCGGCGCCAGGGTTGCTATGCACAGTACGTCGCCTTCGACGCGGCCGACCTGCTGCGGATCCCGCCGGAAGCCGCCTTCTCGGACTACGCCTCTCTGGAGCTGGCCATGTGCGTCGGCGCCTCGTTCCTGGATATCCTCCGCTCGGCGCCGATCCGGGGCCGGCGCTTCGGGGTCGGCGGCCTGGGCGGGGCCGGACTCATTGCGGCCCAGCTTGCCCGGGCCGAGGGCGCCGGTGAGATCATCGGGTTCGAATTGAACCCCGCGCGCGCGGCGTTCGCGCTCGATCACGGGGTCGACCGCGTGTTCGACCCGGCCGAGACGCCGCCGGATACGCTGGGCCCGGGCGCGGTGGACATTTCCCTCGACTGTGTCGGCGCCAGGGCGTCCGCCGAGTACCTGCTCACCGTCACGCAACACATCGTCGCCATTTTCGGTGTCCAGCGCGAGCCGTTCGTCTACCCGTGCGTGAACCGGAACCTGAAGCTGTTCGGTTATCCGGGCCATTCACGGGAAGCCGCCGCGTACGCGTTCGACAGGATCATCTCGGGCCGCCTGACGTTCCAGGGCCTTGTCGGGGCCCGGCTGGGCTTGGAGCAGTACGCACAGGGCGTGCGCATGCTCCTGGACCAGGAGGCGATCAAGGTCTGTTTCCTGCCGAACGGGTAAGGAGACACCGGGATGCCGTACGGCGCCACGGCGCCTGAAGCCCCGGCTCGACGCCGCACCCGCACAGGCTACTGCGCGCGGACGTGTTGCCCGGTGAAGATGCTCAGGCAGATATCGCGCAGATCGTTTCCCTCGGCCGTCATCTCCTCAATGCTCCGCGGCACATACCGCGTGGGCGGCCAGGGGTCGCAATTACCGAGCGGTTCGCCCGCCGCCAGCCGGGCCTTCGCGCCCGGAATGGCCTCCGCGAACCGGGGCAGGTAGTCGGCCTGGGCGACCAGCAGCGCGTCGGTCATCTGCTCGATCTCGGACGTTCCGCAAACGGCCGCCGTCAGCGGGTCCAGCAGCATGGCTTGCCGCAGGCTGTCCACGTCGCCGGTCAAGGCCGCCGTTACGGCCAGGCGCTGCGGCGAGACCATGGCCGCGCACAGCCCGGCACACACATCGGGCAGCGCGCCGAAGGCCGGGACATGAACGCCCTCGCGATTGACGAAGGCCGGCGTTTCGACAATCGCATCGGCGGGCAAATTCGTGATCGCAGGGCCGTTCCGGACGTTGAACCAGCCGTGGTACGTCCGCCCCGTAACCAGGGCCTCAATAATGTAGCTGGCATGTTCATAGGTCCGTCCGTCCAGGTCGATGGGCTGCTCCAGCGCCGTGTCCAGCTCGGCGGCAAGATGCCGGAACCAGGTATCCTTTTCCATGTTGAACCGCCAGCCGCCGGCCGTCTCGCCGCCGTGGTGACTGCGCCCGGGCAGGGACCAACGCTGGACGTCGGCCGGCCGCTTACGGTACCAGGGTACCAGCTCGGCCGTGAATCCGCTGCTCTCGGTCATGAAATACCCGGTGCGCCGCAAGAGATCCGCACGCACCCTTTCGGCCGGGTATTTTTCCAGCAACGTGTCCGCCGCGTCGGGCAGGCGCGCGGTTACATCCCGTCCCCGGTGCAACAGGCGGGTGAACCAGGTCATGTGGTTGACGCCGCCCACCGTAAAATCCATCTCGTTCACCGGCAGGCCCAGCACGTCCGCTATCAGGCGACACGTATGCTGCACGCCGTGGCAGAGGCCGAGGGTGTTGACGCCGCCTTCCTGCAGGGCGGCCCACGTGACAATCGACATCGGGTTGACATAGTTCAGGAACCATGCCCCCGGGGCCGCCACCTCGCGGATATCCCTGCAGAACTCGAGCGTCACGGGCACGCTGCGCATGCCGTTCATAATGCCGCCCGGGCCCAGCGTGTCGCCGATGCACTGGTCCACGCCGTATTTCAGCGGGATCTCGACGTCATGACGCCACAGATCCATACCGCCGACCCGCACGGCATTGATCACGAAATCGGCGTCTTTGAGTGCCGCCCGGCGGTCCGTCGTCGCGGCTACCGCGGCCGGCAGCTTGTGGTGATCGATATCGCGGCGAATGACCCGTTCCACGACGGCCAGCCGGTCCGCGTCGATATCGGTCAAGGCGATCTCCGTATCCCGCAACTCGGGTACGGTCAGAATGTCGCGCACGAGGGTACGGGTCCAGCCGATCCCCCCGGCGCCGATAAAGGCAACTTTGATCATGCGTTCACAACCTTTCCATGTTCCCCGTTCAGGCCAGGGTCCCGCCCGGATTCAGCCGGTCATAAAGCTCGCGGCGCCTGGGTTGCAGCACGGCGTAGGCCGCGGCATGGTCGTAATCGGACTTTTCCCACGGGGCTGCCGTCTGCATGGCGTTTTCGAACTCGGCCAGGCGGGCGGGTTCGCCGGCCGCGTACGCGCCGTCGAAAAACGGCTGGAACACGGCGTCCACGGCGTCTGCCCAGGCCTCGGTCTCGCGGCCCGGCGGCGTCGGGAAAAAGAAGGCGCCGTTCGCCTTGGCCGCCTTGAGGTCGCCGCCGCCGTCGCCGCCCATGATCACCCGTTCGGGGGGGTACAGCTCGCCCGCCTGCGTGACACGCCGTTGCCGGGCGTCGAACGCGCCGCCCCGGGCCAGGCAGATGTGTTCGTCCTTGCCGCCCTGTTCCTTGCCCGCGACGGCCGTGACGTACGGCAGCAGACCGTGCCGCTCCAGCCAGTTGCAGATGTCTTCGTACGGCGTTTTCGAAACGATCAGGACGTCCGCCCGTCCGGCAACGAAGGCGAGCGTCTCCTTGACGTTCGGAAAGGGTGGCATGGGGATGGTGACGAACGAAAAGGTCAAATCCACGGCCTTGCTCCAGATGCAAAAGCGGGTCAGATCCGGGTCGTCGGGATGCGCCTGCTGATACGCGTGCAGCGAGTCGAACCCGTAGGCCCCGCCGGCGGATCGAACATGCTCGATGTAGCCGTCCAGGGACGTCTTGATCGACCGGAGCTTTCCGGCCAGCGGCACGCCGAGTTGCGGTTTCAACGCCCGGTCGCCGGGCAGCGACCCGAGGGTCAGCGAAACCGCCTCGTGGCGGTCGCAGCCGCGGGTCCGGCTCCAGAGATTGTGGTATTCGGCATGCAGCCGGTAGAAGGTCTCGATCTCGCGCAGGCCGAAAATGTCCATCAGATGCGGCTGAAAGATCAGCACCTGTTTCGCCGTCATGTTGTCGAGCAGATGCCCGTCCACGTCGAAACAGCAAAGAAACGGGTGCCGCGGTTGCCAGGCCCGTAACTGGCACTGCGCCGCCTCCTTGTCGCCGAGCTGGTCTGCGGTCACGCGTCCCAGGAATTTCTGCATCGTCTCCTCTCCGGTTCTCGCGGTTCGGGGTTCAGGGTTCAATAAGACACGCTTGAAGACAAGCACGATATGCCGTGCGCGGCCGGATCTTCATGCCTGACCCCCGAACCTCGCTCATACGGTCCGCGGGTTCCGGAGCCGGTCGATCAGCACGGCGCAGACGATAATCGCGCCGATCAGGATCTCCTGTACGTAATTGGGCGCCCCCAGCATGTTGCACCCGTTGCGCAGGACCGCCATGATCAGCGCGCCCACGATCGACCCGGCGGCGCTGCCCTCCCCGCCGCTCAGCGAGCCGCCGCCGATAACCACGGCGGCGATCACGTCCAGCTCCATGCCGGCCGCGGCGGTGGGGTCTCCGACCGTCAGGTTCGCGTACTGCATCACGCCGGCCATGCCGGCAAAAGCGCCGCCCAGGGCGAATACCGCGATGCGGCGGCCGGGCACGTTCACGCCGCACAGGCGCGCCGTCTGGGCGTTCGACCCGATCGCAAAGACGTGGCGGCCGAACACCGTATACTTGAGCACGACGGCAACCAGCGCAAGCAGGCCGAGCATCAGCCACACGCCCGGCGCCAGCAGCAGCCAGCCCGGCTCCGGATCGACCAGCATCGCTTTCTGCAGCCAGTTGACGGGAGTCATGACCGTCTGTTCCCGGCCGAGCCACTTCGCCAGGCCGCGCGCGATCTGCATCATGCCCAGCGTGACGATAAAGGATACCACCCGCAGGCGGGCGGTGATCAGCCCGCTGAGGAAACCGCACGCCGCGCATACCGCGATGCCCGCCAGCGCGGCGAGCAGCGGCGCCGCGGGTCCCGCAGCGCCCCCGCTTCCGGTAAGCGCGTTCAACGCCACGGCGGTCACCACCGTGGACAGCGCCACGAGCGAACCGACGCTGAGATCGATGCCGCCGCTGACGATCACAAAGGTCATGCCCAGGGCCCCGATCCCCACGATGACCGTCTGGGTCACGATCGTCTTGGCATTATACAGGCTGCTGAACGGCGCCGGGCCGAGCACCGCAAACAACAGCACGACGAAGACGAGCCCGATCACCGGGCCCAACCCGCCGCGCAGGCGGAACGGGAAGAAGCGGAACCGTCCGGCCGGTTGTCGGGCAGGGCGCATCCGGTTAGCCTCCCGTTCGAATGCGGGTGTCCGCCGCATCGCGGCCCGACGCGGCGAACAGCATGACGCGCTGTTCCGACCATGCCGCCACGGGCCGCACGGCGCTCATCCGGCCGCGGTGCATGACGGCCAGCGTATCGCAGATGCCCAGCAGCTCGGGCAAGTACGAGCTGACAACCACGATGGCCTTGCCCCCGGCCGCGAGCTGCCGGATCAGGCGGTAGATTTCGGCTTTGCTGCCGACGTCGATGCCGCGGGTCGGTTCGTCGAGCAGCAGCACGTCCGCGCCGTGATGCAGCAGGCGGGCCAGGGCAACCTTCTGCTGGTTGCCGCCGGACAACGACACGGCCGGATCGGAGACGTCCCGGCAGCGGATGCCGAGGGCGCGGCACTGGCGCTGCGCGGCCCGGCGTTCCCGGCCGGGCCGGATGAAGCCCGCGCGCGTGTGGCGCCGCAGCGCGGAAAGGGTCACGTTCGCGCTGATGGACAGGCCGCCGGCGAGCCCTTCCGTTTTGCGGTTTTCGCTCAAGAGGTCGAGCCGCATGGCGAGGGCGCGCCGCGGCGTCTGGGCGGCGGCGGGAACGGAGCGCCCGCCGGGCCCCTCGAGTTCGCCGCCCGCGGCCCGCTCGAGGCCGAACACGGCGCGCACGGTTTCGGAGCGGCCCGCGCCGACCAGCCCGGCAATGCCCAGGATCTCGCCCCGCCGGACGCTGAAGCCGACGCCCGCGGGCAGCCGCGCGCCCCGCAGGGCCCGCACGGTCAAGGCGGGTGCGCCGGGGGTATGAGGCGTACGCGGGTACATCTCGTCCAGCGTGCGTCCCACCATCTTCTCCGCGAGCGCGGCGGTGTCCGTTTCCGCCACGCGCCCGGACGCGACGGCACGGCCGTCGCGCAGGACGGTATACACATCACAGATCCGCGTGACCTCTTCGAGAAAATGGGAGATGTAGATGACCGCCAGATCCCGCTCGCGCAGGCGGCGCACGACCGCGAAAAGCGCCTCGGCGTCCTCGGCGGACAACGAACTGGTCGGTTCGTCCATAATGACCACGCTCGGCCGGGCGGTCAGGGCGCGGGCGATTTCGACCACCTGCCGCAGGCCGATGCCCAGCGAGCTGACGGGCGCATCCGGGTCCAGCTCGGAATGGCCCAGGGAGGCGAGGACCCCGCGCACGGCGTCCCGGCGCCGGCGCCGGAAGCCGAAGCGGGAACGCTCGCGCCCGAGGAAGATATTCTCTTCGACGCTCAGGTGCGGCGCGAGGGCCAGTTCCTGGTAAATCATGGCCACGCCCGCCGCGCGGGCCGCCGCCGGACCGGCGGGCGCGTACGGCCGGCCGCCCAACGCGATCTCCCCGGCATCCGGACGGTGGGCGCCGCTGAGCACTTTCATCAGCGTGCTCTTGCCCGCGCCGTTTTCGCCGATCAGGCCGTGGACCTCGCCCGCGCAGACCGCCAGGTCGACTCCCGCCAGGGCCCGCACCGCCCCGAAGGCCTTGCGGACCCCGCGCATGTGGAGTATCGGTTCGGCTTTCAAGCGTCGGGGGCCGGCGGCGGGTTGAGCAGCGCCCGGATGGCGGGCGTGTCGATGGTGTCGGGGGTCAGGAGTATCACCCCGGTGTCGATACGCGGCGCGACCGGTTCGCCCTTCAGCACGCGGGCCGCCGTAATCACGCCGAGGTAGCCCATCCGGAAGGGGTCCTGCAGGGCCAGGCCGTGAATCTCGCCGTCGCGCACGGCCTTGAGCAGGGTCTCGTTGGCGTCGAAACCCACGAAATACACGTCGCCCGCCCGCCCCGCCGTCTGCAACGCGCGCAGCATGCCCTGCGTCGAAGACTCGTTGGGACAGAAAATCCCGTCGATCTCGGCAAACCGGTTCAAGAGGTTCTGCGCCGCCTGAAAGGCTTTTTCGATCGTCGCGCCGGCGTACTGATCGGTCGAGATCAGCTCGATGTCCGTGCCGCAGGCGGCCATGCCCTCCAGGAAGCCCGCCTCGCGCCGGGCGGTGCTGGCCGAACCTTCCTGGTAGCGGAGCATGACGACCTTGCCGGTTCCGTTCAGCAGCGTACACAGCCGCTCCGCGCACAGGCGCCCCCCCCTGGCGTTGTCGGTCGCGACGAAGCTGCGGTATGCGTCGCCGTTCAGCCCGGAATCGATGATCACCACGGGGATCCCGCGGTTGACCGCGGCCTGCACCGGCGGAACCAGGGCCTGGTCGTCCAGCGGGGCCAGCACGATGGCGGCGACCCGGCGGCTGATGAAATTCTGGACCACCTGGATCTGCATCTGGCGGTCGTCTTCCTTGTGCGGGCCCTGCCAGATAACCTCCGCCCCGAGCTCCCGCCCGGCTTTCTCCGCCCCGGCGTGCACGGCTTTCCAGAACGAGTGCGTGGTGCCTTTCGGGATGACCGCGATCGCCGGCGGCGCCGCCGCACCCGGTTCCCCGGACGGGCGTCCGCAGCCGGCCGCGAGGCAAAGCGACATCAACAAACCGGAAACCAGGCTAAGCGCTCTCATGATCGTCCTCCTTAAGCGTCCTGTATTCACACGCCCGCCGCGGCGGCCCGGGCTTGCGCCGCCGCGGCCACCTCCGCATAGAGGTTCCCGCCGTGCGCGTCCATACCCACGATCAGGGGGCCCAGCCGTTTGACCGTAAAGCGCCAGAGGCATTCGGGAAAGAGATCTTCCCAGTATACCGCGTCGATGGATACGATCTGCGTCGTCTGCAACGCGGCGGCGCCGCCCACGATGGCCAGGTACACGGCACCGTATTCCTGCATGGCCGCCAGGCTGTCGTCGCCGAGCCCGCCTTTGCCGATGATGGCCCGGGCCCCGGCGTCGCGAAGCAGCGGCCGGGTAAAACGCTCCATGCGCGCGCTGGTGGTGGTGCCGATGCAGATCTTCTCATACCGGCCGTCCACCTTGCGCGCGTTGGGGGCGGTATGCAGGCAGGGGTAGCCGGCCAGCGGTTCGGGCAGCGGCGCCCCCTCGTCGAACATGCGCCGCAGGGTCGCGTCGCGAAGCCCGAAAATCGTGCCGCTCAGCCACACCGTGCCGCCGAGGGGCAGCGCCGTGACCTGCTCCGCCGTCAGCGGCGTTTCCAACTCCATCTCCACGGGCTGTGCCGTCATGCTCTGCGCGCCTCCTCTCTGCGACGCCGGCCCCGGATTTCAGGACAGGATCGTCGCCTGGCCGTCCCGGTCCACGCGGACCGCCGCGCGGCGGGCGGCCCAGCACTGGGTGTTGACCGCGACCGGCAGCTGCGAAATGTGCGTGTCCGCCGTTTCCACGTGCACCGCCAGGGCCGTGGTGTCTCCGCCCAGCCCCATCGGGCCGATGCCGAGCGCGTTAACGGCCTGCAGCAGTTTCTGCTCGAGCGCCCGCCCGTCCGGGTCGCCGCAGGCCGACCCGATCGGCCGGCTCGCCGCCCGCTTGGCCAATCCGGCGCACTGGTCGAACGTGCCGCCGACGCCCACACCCAGCACCACGGGCGGGCACGGCATGCCGCCCGCCCGGGTCACGCATTCCAGGACAAAACGTTCTATTCCGGCCCGGCCCTCGGCGGGAACGAGCATCTTCAGGAAACTCTGGTTCTCCGACCCGGAGCCTTTCGGCACCACCAGCAGCTCGAGGGCGTCGCCTGCGGTAAAGGCAAAATGGATCACCGGTACGCCGCGTCCGACGTTGTTGCCGGTGTTGACGCGCCGGAACGGATGCACGGCGTTGGGGCGGATGGCGTACCGTGCCGTGACGTCGGCGCAGCCAAGCCGAACCGCCTCCTCGATGCGCCGCGGCGGCAGCGGGAACGCCTCGCCCAGGGACAGGTAATAGACCGGGGTTCCCGTATCCTGGCAGATGATATTGCCGGTTTCTTCGGCCACCTCGACGTTGCGGCAGATCGTGTCCAGGATCGACTGCGCCCGGGCGTTGCGCTCGCGCCCGCGCGCGTTCCGCAGCGCGTCCTTGACGTCGCGCGGAAGCGTCTTGAGGGCGCGCACGTACGCCTCGCCGGCGGCTCTGGCAAGGGCTTCCACCATGGCCGCAGCCTAACACGGGCGCCGGGGCCGCGAAAGCCGAAAGTGCCCGCCGCTTAGCCGAAACAGCGGGCCGTCCGGATCATGGCCCGGACGTTTTCGGGCGGCGTGTCCGGCGGCATGGCGCAGCCGGCGTTGAGAATGAAACGCGGCGTGTCGCGGAACACCGTGAGCAGCTCGCGGGTCTTGCGCTCGACCTCCGCGACGCTGCCGCGCGCCAGGACGCCGCTGGGATCGAGGTTCCCGATAAAGCAGATCCGGTTGTCCAGCACGGCGCGGGCCTGCTTGGCATCCGTCTTGTAATCCAGCTCGACGGCGTCGGTTCCGGTCGAGGCCATCTGTTTGAGAATCGGCGTCGTGTCGCCGCAGATGTGCAGGACGTAGGGCAGGCCCGACGCGTGCGCCTGCGCGACGACCCGCTTCTCGTACGGCAGGGCGAAGGTTTCGTACATCGCGGGCGAGATCATGTCCGGCCCGGCCGGGCTGTCCCCGTTGGACGTCACGTGCGCGCCGGTTTCCGCCATGAGCCGGACGAACTGGCAGGTCGCCTCGGTGCAGAAGTCCAGGAGGCGGAACACGTTTTCGCGGTTGTCTTCGTCCATGAGGTCGAGCATCCACGCCTCGGGCGTGCGCATCATGCTGGCCAGCGAAAAAGGGGCCTGGTCGCAATTCCCGCGGATACAGACGGCGTCGCCGAAATGCGCCTTGAGACGGCGCACGGCGTCCAGCCAGATCCGGATGCGCGGGTCCGCGCCGACGTCGGGGGGCGGCAGATCGGCGACCGCTTCGAGGCGGAGCAAGCCGCCTGCCCGGCAGCGGGCGGACTCGTCGTCCGGCAGGGTGACGGGCACCCCGACGGCGCCGGCCAGGGTGGCGGTGTCGATATCCACGAGGATCCCGTCGTAGTCATACGTCTCGACGGCGCGGATAAACGCGTCCGCGATCGTATCCGGATCGGCCCGGAATTGCGCGTGCGTATAGCCCGCCTCGCGCATGGCCATCATGAAGTTGTGCAGCATCACGGGTACGGTATCGGACGGCTCGCCGCGCAACGCGGCCAGAATACGCTCACAGCCGTTCATCGGACGACTCCTTTCGCGCGGGGTTCTGAGGCGGCCTATCCCTTGATGGCGCCCGCGGTCAGGCCCTTGACGAAGAGGCGCATCGTGAAGAGGAAGATCAGGACCAGCGGAATCGCCGCGAGCGAGAACGAGGCCATCATCTCGCCCCATTGCTTGACGTATTCCCCGTCCAGGCGCATCAGGCCCACGGGGATGAGTTGCTTGTACTCGTCGCTGATGAAGATGAGCGGTTCGATGAAACTGTTCCAGCAGCGCAGGAACATGAGGATTGCCAGGGTCCCCAGAATACTGCCGCTCATGGGCACCACGATCCGGAAGATCTGCTGCAACGGCCCGGCGCCGTCGCATTCGGCGGCCTCGAAAAGGTCTTCGGGAATATCTTCGATGAAATTCCGCAGAACGAAAACGCAGAAGACCTGGCTGCCCACGGTATAAAGAATAGACAGCCCGATCAGGGAATTCAACAGGTTCAGGTTGCGCATCAGGATGAAAAGCGGCACGAGGTTCATAATGCCCGGCATGAACAAAAGCCCGAGCAGCAGGTACCACAGCAGCGTTTTGCCGGGAAAATCGTAACGGGCGAAAACGTACGCGCTGAGCAGGGTCGTCACCAGCGCGCCGGCCACGCCGAGGACGGAAACGAAAATGCTGTTGGCAATATAGCTGTTGATGAGGTTCCAGCCGAACGCCCAGTTTTCCAGGTGCAGCGGAAACGTCAGCGCAAACGGATTATTCAGAAACTGCGTGTTATCCTTGAAGCTGATGACCAGCATCACGTAAAGGGGGAAGAACGCGAACACCAGCACCAGCCAGATGAGGAGGTGTTTGGAAGCTTCGTGGGAGGGTTGCAGTTTCTTCACATCGGCTCCTACTTCTTGACCCTCACGTAGCGCTGGTTGATGATCGTCAAAGTGAGAATAATAAAGAAGAGCACCAGGCCGATGGCACAGGCGTAACCGTAGTCCTGTTCCTGGAAGGCGCGGTAGAACATGTAGAGGCCGGGTGTCAGGCCGCGGTTCTGGGGGCCGCCGGACGCGCCCAGCAGGACATACTGGAAGCCGTACGCCTGGAAGGTGGCGATAACCATCAGGATCAGGTTGAGCCG
>JAFGIZ010000116.1 GCA_016929365.1 Lentisphaerota bacterium | reverse complement strand
GGCGGAAGTCGTTTTCCCGGCGGGTGCTGACGGGTACGGGAACGGCGTGGGCGAGCGCGATCACGGGGGCGTAGGAGACGTAGGACGGTTCGTGGTAGAGGATCTCGTCCCCCGGTTCGACGAGGGCGCGGACAGCGAGATCGAGGGCCTCGCTGACGCCGACGGTCACGAGGATCTCGTTCTCGGGATGGTAATCCAGGTCAAAGGCGCGTCGGACGTAGGCGGAGAGCGCGCGGCGCAGTTCGATCAGGCCCAGGTTCGACGTGTACGCGGTGGCGCCGTGGTCGAGGGCGTAGATGGACGCCTCGCGGATCGGCCAGGGGGTCACGAAATCGGGCTCGCCGATGCCGAGGCTGATGACATCCTGGCGGCGGCTGACGATATCGAAGAAGTCCCGTATTCCGGAGCGTGGCAGGGCGGCCACGTGGGGGGCGACGCGATCGGCGGGTTGCTTCATGAGCAGGTTCCGGTATTCGAGTTTCGCGGGCGGGGGGCGCGGTTCAGGGGGTGACTTTGAGGCGTTCGGGTGCCTTTTCCGTTTCCATGAGCACGCCCTGGTCCTTGTAGGTTTTCAGCATGAAATGGGTGGCGGTCGAGATCACGCCTTCCATGGACGCGAGTTTCTCGCTGACAAAGGATGCGACGTCCCTGAGTGTCCGGCCGGCGACGAAGAGCAGGAGATCGTAGGCGCCGGAGACGAGGAACATGGATTCGACTTCGGCGAACCTGCTGATCCGGCCGGCGACCTGGTCGAATCCGCCTTCGCGTTCCGGGGTAATCCTGACTTCGATGACGGCGCGGACCCGGTCAAGGTCGAGCTGGTCCTCGTTCACGATGGCCTGGTACGCGCGGATCACGCCGCTGCGTTCGTAGGCGGCGATGCGGGTCTTGATCTCGTCCTCGGACGTATTGAGCATCTTGGCGAGGTTCGACGGCGTTTCGAGGGCGTTGCGGCGCAGCAGCTTGAGCAGTTCGTCCATCGGGCTCCTCCTGAGTTTGCGTGCCTGTGCCGGATGTTATAAAGTCTGGGGGACTGGATGTCGAGAGGGGAGTGGGGATGGCGTTGCTGGAGCATATACGGATCGTGCTGGTAAGCCCCCTGTACGGCGGCAACGTGGGTTCGGTCTGCCGGGCGATGGCGAACATGGGGCTGCATGACCTGGCGATTGCCGCGCCGCGGCCGCTGGACATGGACGAGGCGCGCATGATGGCCTGTCACGCCGGGCACATCCTGGAGGGGCGGAAGGAATACGGGACGACCGCCGAGGCCGTTGCGGACCGCGGCATGGTTGTGGGCACGTCGGCCCGCGGGGGGTTATACCGTCAGCAGGCGGTCACACCGCGCGAGGTGGCTCCGGGCGTGCTGGCGGCGGCGGAGGCGGGCGGGGCGGCGTTGGTCTTCGGTCCGGAAAACGACGGGCTGGGCCTGGCCGACCTGGCGTTATGCACCGACATCGTCGAGATTCCCGCGACGGAGGCCGTACGTTCGCTGAACCTGGCGCAGGCGGTGATGGTTTGCGCGTACGAGATTTTCACGGCGGCGGGGACGTACGTGCCGCCGGAGGAGAAGACGCCGCCGGCGCCCGCGGCGCTGCGCGAGCGGATGTTCGGCTTGTGGCGGACCGCGCTGCTGGAGATCGGGTTCATGGACGAAACGAAGGCGGACCACATGATGCTGGGATTGCGGCGCGTGTGGTCGCGCGGGACGCTGACGGTGGACGACGTGCGGATCCTGATGGGGATCGCCCGGCAGATGCAGTGGGCGGCGCGAATGAGGGATGAGGGCTGAGGGCTGAACGCTGAGGGGGCGGAGGAGGCGCAGCGTGAACAATGGTTTGATGGGGACGGGGCGGATCGGGTAGAGTAGGCGCGGTATGGCGAACACAGGAACAAGCTACGCGGGGCGGCTGCTCGAACGCACGGGGCTGTTCACCCCCGAGCAGACGGCGGCGCTTCTGGATGAAGCGCGCCGGGGCGAAGCGAGCCTCAGCGCGCTGGTGGTCCGCAACGGCTATGCCGACGAACGGACGTTCCTGGAAGCGTTGGCCGGGGTGTTGCATGTGCCGTTCATGCGCCTGGCGGACACGGCCATCGAACGCGAGGTGCTGGATCGGCTGCCGACCAAGGCGGTATTTCAGTATAACGTGATCCCGGTGGCGGTGGAAGAGGGCGCCTTGCGGGTCGCGACCGATGACCCGCTCAATCCCGGCCTGGCGGAATCCCTGCGGGTCGCCTCGGGCGCGCGGATTGTGTTCGCGGTGAGCCCGGCGGAAGATATCGCGCGCGCCGCGCGCACCCTGTACGGCGTGGGGGCGGAAACCGTCGACCGCATGATGCAGGACGGCCGGTTCGAGGTGGCCGAAGAAGAGACGCTGGCCAAGGCCGACCTGAGCCAGCTGGACCAGGAGGCGTCGATTGTCAAGTTCGTGAACCAGGTAATCTGGGAAGCGGCGCGGCAGCAGGCGACGGATATCCACGTGGAACCGATGGAGGAAAAGCTGCGGATCCGGTACCGGATCGACGGCGTCCTGCACGAGACACCGGTGCCCCCGCAGTTGAACCGTTTCCAGGCCGCCATCATCTCGCGCATCAAGGTTATGGCCAACCTGGACATTGCGGAAAAGCGGTTGCCGATGGACGGCCGGATCGGGCTGCGCGTGGAGGGGCAGGACATCGATATCCGCGTCTCGACGATGCCGACCGTGTACGGCGAAAGCGTGAGCCTGCGGCTGCTGCAGCGGAGGGGCCAATTCATCGGCCTGCGGGATCTCGGCATGAACGAGCGGGACTGCGGCCTGATCCAGCGGATTATTCACCGGCCGAACGGCATCGTGCTGGTGACCGGCCCGACGGGGTCGGGTAAGTCGACTTCGTTGTATGCCTACCTGCACGAGATCAATACGATCGACGTGCGTATTCTGACGGCGGAAGAACCGATCGAGTACGAGATGGGGGGGATCAACCAGGTCCTCGTGCGCCCTGAGATCGGGCTGAGCTTCGCGCGGGCATTGCGGTCGTTTCTGCGCCAGGACCCCGACATCATCATGGTCGGGGAAATCCGCGACCTCGAGACGGCGGAGATTGCCATCCAGGCCTCGCTGACGGGGCACCTCGTGTTCAGCACCCTGCACACCAACGACGCCGCGGGGGCGTTTACGCGTCTGCTCGACATGGGCGTGGAGCCGTACCTGGCCGCCTCGGCGGTGGAGGCGGTGGTGGCGCAGCGGCTGGTGCGGAAGCTGTGCCGGACATGCCGGCGCGCGGTGGAGCCGGAGGCGGAGCGCCTGGCGGAAGCGGGTTTTCCCGTGGACCGGCTGGAGGGGCGCGAGCTCTACGAGCCGGACGGTTGCGAGGCCTGCCGGGGCACGGGGTTTCACGGGCGGGGCGGCATTTTCGAGGTGCTGCCGGCGAGCGAGACGATCGAGTCGCTGGTGATACAGCGCAGTGCGAGCAACGTGATCCGGCAGGAGGCGATGCGCGAAGGCATGCAGACCCTGCGCGACGACGGGTGGCAGAAAGTGCTGGAAGGCGTGACAACCGTCGAAGAGGTCCTGCGGGTGACGGAGGAGAACGAATGACGGTTCGCTCCGAGATGACGGGCGGCACGCTGGAGTGACGGGCGCTAAACGTGACGGTCTTTCAATACACGGCACGCACCCGCGGGGGAGAGAAGGCGGCGGGAACCGTCGATGCGCCGGACCGCCGGGCGGCGTTGGCCGAGATCGAGCGGCAGGGGCGGATCCCGATCGCGGTGGAGGAAGCGCGGGGCGCCGCCGCGGCGCGGAAGGGACGGGGGCCGCATTTCACGCTGGGGTTCAAGCGCAAGCGCATGCGAATGCGCGAAGTCCTGGTCTTTACGACCGAGCTGAGCGATCTGCTGGCATCGGGCATGACGCTGGGCAATGCGCTGAACGCCTTGACCGCGCGCAAGACGGGCGGGCCGGCGGACGAGATCGTGGCGGGTCTGCGGGACGAGATTGTGCGGGGCACGAGTCTCTCCGACGCACTGGCGCGCTACCCGCGGACGTTCTCGGATCTGTACGTGAGCATGATCCGCGCGGGGGAAGCGGGCGGGGCGCTGGACGAGGTGCTGCGGCGGCTGGTGGCGCACTACGAACGCGTCCAGGAGATGCGCGAGAAAGTGATCATGGCGCTGGTCTACCCGGTGATTGTCCTGCTGATGGGGATCGTGACGATTGCGTTCTCGATGGTGTACGTGGTGCCGAAGTTCAAGGAGGTTTTCGATCAGCTCGGCTCGGCGCTGCCGCTGCCGACGCAGATCCTCATGGCGGTCAGCACGGGCATGGCGCGTTACGGCTGGGCCGTGGCGATCGGGGCGGCGGCGGCGGCGGTCGGAATAAACCGGGCGGTCCGGACCGGGCGCGGCCGGCTGTGGTGGCACCGCATGCAGCTCAAGACGCCGTTGATCCGGGGCATCGTGGCGTCGGGTATTTACGCGAACTTCGCGCGCACCCTGGGGACGCTGCTGGCCAACGGCGTGCCGGTGCTGCAGGCCCTGGGCATCGTGGAGAAGACGGTGGACAACGACGTGATCGGGCGGGAGATCCGCAAGGCGCGCGACCGCGTGACGGACGGCACGACGATTTCCGGTCCGCTGGCGGCGGGCAAGGTGTTCCCGCGGATCATGATCGACATGCTGGCGATCGGCGAGCAGACGGGGGACATGGTGGGCGCGCTGTCGCACATCGGGCGCCGGTACGAGAACGAGCTGGACCGGAACGTGAAGATTTTCACGACGGCGCTGGAGCCGATCCTGATCGTCGTGGTGGCTGTGCTGGTCGGCTTCGTGGCGATCAGCATCCTGATGGCGGTGTTCAACATTACCAGCGGGCTGAACGTATAGTGGTCAAGGGGGTTCGGGCGACCGCGGGCGGCGGTAAGGCGTGATGCAGCGGGCAACGAATAAAGGGGAGGAGGACATGATGTGCAAGACGGAAGACCGGTACAGGCGGGGCGGCTTTACCCTGATCGAGGTGCTGCTGGTTGTGGCAATCCTGGGGATCCTGGCCGCCGTGGTTGTCGTCAACGTGGGCGGGCGGCGCGAGCAGGCCATGGTCGAGGCCACGCGGACGAGCATCAGCGCGCTGAGCGGCGCGGTGGACCTGTACGAAGTGGATACGGGACGGTATCCGACCGGGCTGGAATCGCTGGTGCAGGACGACGGGGCGCCGAACTGGAGCGGGCCGTATATCAAGGGCGGGTTGCAAGGCGATCCGTGGGGCACGGCGTTTGCCTATAAGAAACGCGCGGAAGGCGGTTACGAAATCCGTTCGGCCGGGCCGGACATGGCCATGGGGACCGAGGACGACATTACGAGTTTCTGATGCAGGCCGGGGCGGGGAGTCAGGACGGCGCGGGGACGCGCGCCGCGGGGCGGCGCGGGTTTACGTTGTTCGAGCTGCTGCTGGTGGCCGCGATCCTGGGCGTGGTGGCGGCGATCACGGTGCCGAATTTCGTGCGTTCTCTGCGCGGCAACCGGTTGCGCGCCGCGGCGCGGGACGTGATCGCGGCGGGGCGGTACGCGCGCAGCATGGCCGTTTTGCGACAGACCCGCATGGCGCTGACGTTCGAGTTTTCGCCGGCGCGCCTGACGGTCGCGGAGGCGGGGGCCGGAGCGGAGCGGCTGGAGGCCGAGTTCCGGGAAGGCACGTCCACCCCGGGTGTTCCGGGGGGCGCGGTGGAGCCGGCCGGAACCGTGACGGGGCGGGCGCCGG
>JAFGIZ010000115.1 GCA_016929365.1 Lentisphaerota bacterium | reverse complement strand
TGGGCGAGCATCCGGATTTCACGCTGCTGGTGGGTCCCGAGGAGCTGCTGGGCGAGACCGTGCTGCTGGGCGGGCACGGCGGGGTCAGCGGCGGCGCCAACCTGTTCCCGGCGCTCTATGTGAAACAGTACGAGGCCGCCGCGTCGGGTAACCGTGAACGCGTGGCCGCGCTGCACGAGGTTATCATGCAGATCAGCACCACGATCTACCGCACGGGGCATCACAACTCCAGCATGCTCAAGGGGCTGAAGTGCGCGTTGGCCCTGGAGGGGGTCTGCGGCGACTTCATGAGCGAGCCGTTCCACCGCTTTCGCGAGCCCGAGCGCCGCCGCGTGCGCGCCTACCTCGACGCCGTCAGGCCCCGGGTCGCGAAAGCAACGGCAGTGGACGAATCGCTTCTTTCGTGATCCGTAGTCGTCGGCCGGCCGGGATGTTCCCCCGGATAAAGATGCGTCACCCTGTTTACGGCCCTGACCACGTGGCCCCCTGAACCCCGAAGCCCGAAACCGACATGAACTGCTTTCAGGGCGCCATGAAGACGCGTAGACGCATGAATGCCGCGTTGTCCGGCGCGGGGTTCGTGTAGGCCATAGCGGAACCGGTGCCGGGCATGTTGGTGGCATCCGACCACCCTGCGTCCAGGGCATCCGCGCGCTCAACGGTGTACACGCGCCCCGTGACGGAAGGCCAACCGACCGACACGGACCCGTCCGGGTTGACGGCCAGCGACCGGACGCCGAATAGATTTTCCGCTGCCGTGTACTCCGTGGGACTTGTCCCCGTGACCACTTCGTACCCGTCATCCGCGCCGTCGCCGTCGCTGTCGGGCGTGCCCGGGTCGCATCCCGCGTCCAGCTCGGTCCAGTCGCACAGCCGGTCGCCGTCGGGATCGAAATTGAAGATCCACGCCACGCCAGCGCCGGGATTTCCGTCCACCTCGCGGTCCGGCTCGCTGATAATTCCCAGGCTTTCGTCCAGTGCGACGGCCCACCCGCGGCGCGCGTATTCCGTCTTGCCCGGCAACTGTTCTCGAATCTCCCAATAACTCCACGGGCGCAGCGACATTGCGTACGCCGCGCCGGTATCGGTGCCGGATGCGGTGTCGGCGTTCAGCGCCCCTGCCAGGCAGCCGCGGCCGCGGACGGCCACGGACGAGCCGGCTTCGTCGTCGTAGGCGGCGTTGTCGCACTGGAGGATCTGGTGGTAGTACCAGGCCCCGCTGTTTCGCACGAAAGCGTACACGGCTCCCGCGTTGGTTGCCGGCCAGTCGTGGCCGCGGGCGCCCGCGAGCACCCAGTTGCCCCAGACGCCGACGGCGCAGCCGAGCTCGTCGTGGATCGAGGGGGATGGCGCCACGAGCGTCCCCTGGTGACTCCATGTCTCGCCCGTGCGGAAGAACACGTACGCCGCCCCCGCCCCCTGCAGCCCTTCGGGGTCGTCGCCGTCCGCCCCCACCACGGCCGTGTCGCCGTGGATGTCGACCGAGCATCCGAAGAAGTCGCCGTTCGTTCCTTCCGGCGCAAACAGTTTGCATTGCTGGGTCCAGACGGACCCGTTCCACACGTATCCGTACGCCGTGCCGCGGTTGACCGCCTGTCCTTCCGCGCCGGCCAGGATTGTCGATCCGTCGCATGCCAGGGATATCCCGAAGTGATCGCTTCCGGAAAGATCGCGCGGCGCCAGCTGCGCCGTTTCGGTCCAGTTGGATCCGCTTCGCGTGAACACGTACACGCGACCCCTGTACCCGTTTGCCCCCGAAGCCCCGACAACCGCGGTGTCGCCGTGGAGCGCCACCGACATTCCAAAGTCGTCGCCGTCCAGGCCGTCGGATGCCGTGAGCCTGGCCTGTTGCGCCCAGTTGGTCAGGCCGCTCAGCACAAACACATAAGCCGCGCCTCCGTTCGTCCCGTTGTACGGTGCGCCTACCAGCGCCGTGAGGCCGTGGATGTCCGCGTCCCACCCGAATTGATCGTAGCTTTTGCCGTCGGCCGCCTGCAACATGGCGGCCGGGATGCGTTCGACGCTGACGAGCACGGTACCCGTTCCGTACCCGCCGGCCCCGTCGGCCACGGTATAGGTAAACGTGCTGTACCCCAGCACGTTGGTCGCGGGCGTAAACGTCACGTTGGTCGGACCCGGCCCGGCCGCCGCGGACCCGTAGTTCGGCGTGCCCAGATGAGAGATACTCATGGGATCGCCGTCGGGTTCGGTATCGTTGGCCAGCACGGGAATGACCACCGGCGTGTTGCGGGCCGTGACGGCGCGGTCGGCGGCTGCGCGCGGATTGTCATTCACCGAACGGACGGCCACGACCACCTGTCCCGTGTCGACGAGGCCGTACGGGTCGGAAACCACGTAGTAAAACGTGTCCGTGCCGTGATAATCCGCGTCGGGCGCGTACAGCACGTTCGTGGCCCCGGCGCCGATCGAAGCCTCGCCGTGCGGCGGTTTCCCGACGCAGCTTACCGCCAGCGGGTCGCCGTCCGGATCGCCGTCGTTGTCCAGTACGTCAATGAGGACAACGTCGTCTTCGTCAAGTGCGGCCGTATCGTTCAACGCCTCGGGCGGCGCGTTGTCCTTGGAGACGAAAACATAGGCCGCCCCGTCGTCCGACCCGCTCGCCGGGGCCATCTCGGCGCCCGCTACCGCCGTGTTTTCAAAAAGCGCCACCGCCCCCCCGAACGCATCGCTGCCCGCGACATCCGGGCCCTTGAGATGCGCTTCCTGCGTCCAGTTGGTGCCGTTACGGCCGAATACGTAGGCAGCCCCGATCTTATTGGTGCCGGGTGCGTCGTAGTCGCGGGCGCCCACCAGGACGGTATCGCCGCTGATCGCGACGGCAGAACCGAATTGGTCGCCGCTGCCGCCGTCGTCGGGGAAAATGCGTCGGCGTTGCGTCCAGACGCCCCCCGCGAGCTCGAAAAGGCACGCGGCCCCCGAGTCTACGGCGTTAAGCGAATCGTTGGGCGCTCCAATGACCGTCCAGGTGCCGCAAAGCGCCACGGCTGCGCCGAACTTTTCGTTCAGACTTCCGTCCGCGGGTGTCAACACCGGTTGCTGTGTCCAGTTCGTGCCGCTGCGCAAGTAGTGGTAGACCGCCCCGTACGCGCCGGATCCGTGAGCCCCGACCATGGCGTTCTCGCCGCCGATGGCCACGGAGTGGCCGAATCCCGAATCCGTCGCGGTGAACCTGGCCTGCTGTGACCAGTTCGTTCCGGAACGGACGAAGACGTAGGCCGCCTTGGAACTCGTGCCCACTATCAGCGTGCCGTCATCGAGGCCGACCGACCGGCCGAACTCGTTCACGGCATCGGACGTGCTCAACTTGGCCTGCCGGTGCCAGGCGGTCCCGGACCGGACAAAGACATACGCGGCTCCCTTTAGCGAATTTGCATAGAGTGCGCCTACAACGGCCGTATTGCCGTCGATAACCGCGGCCGCGCCGAATCGTTCGTTACCGGCGTCGTTGCCCGTCAATGTGGCCTGATGCAGCCAGTTTGTGCCTTCGCGCACGAAAACGTCGGCGGCCCCGGCAAAATTCAGGTCGCCGGGTCCGTCCGCGCCCGTGGCGCCCACGACGACGGTGTTGGACTGCACGGCCACGGACGAGCCCATGAAAGCGAGGTTTTCCGGAACCGGCATGATGAGCTTGCCTTGCGGTAACCATGCCGTGCCGGCGCGAGCGGGTGGCGCGGCCAGCGCCGCCAGGACAACGAACGATAAAACCACGCTCTTCATCGCGCGCCTCCGGAACGGGCGGAGGCGCGCCGGTATTCACGCTTCCAGTCGTTGCAGGCCATGCGCATCGCCCGGGAGCCTCCTTCTCCGTCAGGCGGGACCCAGTCTAGCACAACGGTGCCGAAAAAGCCAAGCGCCGGCTGGCACGCGGGAAAGTCCGACTCGCGGCCGCAAGGCATGACCGCGCCTACAGGAGGCCCGCCCGTTGCTTTTCTTCGAGGAACTCGATGTCGAGACTGTCGGAGGGCCGGCCGGCGGCTTTCTTGCTCAGCAGGAGGTCCGCGCCGCTGATGCACCGCACCTGAACGCCCTCGGGGAGCGTGCGCGAAACGGCGCGTGATTCGAGTTGATCAAACGGATCCAGGCCCGGCGCGCCGAGGTGGAACTGCACGATACCCCAGCGTGTCTGATAGGTCTGCACGAAGTTCTCTCCGTGCGGTCCGAGCGGCTCGAGGGGCAGGTCCAGCTCGTCGCCCAATGCCGCATTGATGCGCCGGATGTTGCCGGTGTCGCGCGGGGGCACCAGGAAATCCCAGTCCATCGAGTAACGCGGCACACCTTCCAGGCGGGCCGCCTGCCCGCCGATGAGCAGGTAGCGCACGCCGTGCGCGTTGAGCCGGGCAATCAGGGCTTCCATCGCACGCCTCCGGCACGGGCGATGGCGCGGCGGTATTCACGTTTCCACGCGTTCATTTCCGCGTAGCTGGAAAAGCGCCGGCAGCCGAAATGCGGCAGACTTTCCGGTACGGCCGGTTCAAACCGGGGCGGGGCATGCACCCACGCGCGTATCTTGGCCTTGTAGTCGTCGCAGGCAATTTTCATCGCCCGGGAGCCTCCTTCTCCGTCAGACGGGACCCAGTCTAGCACAGCGGCGCCGCGAAAGCCAAGCGCCGGCTAACGCGCGGGAAAGTCCGGCTCGCGATCGGTGCCGCCGAGCCAGCCGGTCTCGACGGGTTCGCCCGCCATGAGGCGGTTGTAGTAGAAACGGACTTTTTCCTGGGCATACGGGTAGGCGTCGAAACAGGCGCCGTGCCCGAAGACGCGGGGGTCGCCCTGGGCCGTGAGCGCGGTCATGAGTTCGTCGCGCATCGCCTCGCGGCGCGCCTGCTGCGCGGGGTCGTCCGCCAGGTTGTGCAGGCAATCCCGGTCGGCCGCGACGTGGTACAGTTCCTCCGGGCCGCGCTTGCCGCACGTCACGTTCCAATAGGTGTCCGGCTGCTCGGGATCGACCCGCGAATTCAAGACCTCGGTCTTGGTCGGGCCGGCGTCGACATCGGGATAGCCGGTTTGCGGCGGGCCCGACGGCCAGCGGTCCGGCTCGAAATTGCGCAGGTAGAGCCAGCCGTCCCGAAACAGGCCGCGAATCGGGTAGCCGGCATCGTCCGGGCGGCCGACGTCGTGCCGTTCGCGGCCGATCAGCACGCGGTCGCGTTCCGGGCTGACCCGTCCCGCGCCGCCGGCCTGGAACAGGTCCGTGAGGGCGCGTCCGGTGACCGGCTCCATTCCGGCCGTTTCGGCGGTCAGCCCCGCCAGCTCCAGGAACGTCGGCGCGAAGTCGATAAAGCTCACGTAGTCCTCGATCGTCCGCCCCGGGTTGCGAATGCCGCGCCGCCACATGGCCGCCAGGGGCATGTGGTTGGAATACTCGTATTCCTGGCCCTTGATCCGCGGGAAGGGCATCCCGTTGTCGGAGGTGACGATCACGAGCGTATCGTCCAGGAGTCCGCGCTGTTCGAGCGTATCCAGCATGCGTTGCAGGTGCAGGTCGAACCACTCGATTTCGTAGGCGTAGTCGAGCATGTCGGTGCGGACGGTTTCATTGTCCGGCCAGAATGCAAAGACGCGGTCGATATCGGAAAGCTGTTTGCCGCCCTTGCGGATTCCGGACCCGTATTCGTAACCGCGGTGCGGTTCGATGCCGCCGTACCAGAAGCAGAAAGGCCGGTCGGCCGGCCGGTCGTCCAGGAAGGCGGCGAAGTTGGCGGCGTAATCCGTCGCACAGATGCCCGTCGTGGGCGGATCGAGCGTGATCTCGCTGTAGGCCGTGCCGGTCAGCTCGCGCCCCTCCGCCACGCCGGGCGCCCAGCCTTTCTGCGTGTAGCCCGTGAAGTAGCCGTGCTCGCGCAGGGCCTCGGCGTAGGTCTTGAACTTCTCGGGGAAATAGCACCAGTGGTTCGCCGCCGCTTCGAGCTGCCAGGAGTTGCGGCCGGTGAGGATGCAGGCCCGCGAGGGGGCGCACTTGGCGTTGGGGGTATACGCGTTCCGGAAGAGCAGGCCTTCGGCGGCCACGCGGTCGAACCCCGGCGTCTTGACCCACGGGCAGCCGTAGGCGCTCATGTGCGGGAACGACGCGTCGTCCGCGATGCAGAACAGGATATGGGGGCGGGAGGGGGTGCGGGGCGTGCTCACGGCGGCTTTCCCGGTTGTGGGG
>JAFGIZ010000114.1 GCA_016929365.1 Lentisphaerota bacterium | reverse complement strand
GACCTGAGCCTGGTGGATTGGGCCAATCCGGCGATCGAGGCGCGGTCGAGCGATATGCCGGTGACGGCGATTCACGCCGACGTGGACGAGCTCATGCGGCGGGCGCTGGAGATGCTCGATGCCCTGCTTGAGGGGGCAACGCCGGCGGAGCCCCGCGTGCTCGTTCCGTCGCGGCTGTACCCGGGCGCGACCACCGGGCCCGCCCCGCGGGCGGCCGGCCGGCGCGGCAAGACGTGAGCACCGGTTTTCGGCGGCACGCCGTTGCCGCCGCCGTAACCGAAAACCGGAAGGAGAAATAACCGCATGGCATCGTGGCGTATCCAGAATTGTCTGTACCGGCACGGGGATAAGGAGATCCCGCTGATCAGCGGGGAGTTTCATTACTGGCGTGTCTTGCGCGAGAACTGGCTTCCGATTGCGCGGCGCATCAAGGCGATGGGCCTGGAGGTCGTGGCGTCCTATATTCCCTGGAACTACCACGAGCTGGAGCCGGGCCGTTACGATTTCACGGGCGAGACGAGCCCCCAGCGCGATCTCAAGGGGTTCGTAGAGCTGTTGCGCGACGAGGGACTCTGGCTGATCATCCGGCCGGGACCGTACATCTACTCGGAATGGCCTTTCGGCGGCGTGCCGGAGCGGGCGGCGCGGCATCACCGCCTGGCGCCCGAGTTCCTGGAGATGGCGCGGGACTACATCGCCCACGTCTGCGAGGTGCTCGTGCCGTACCAGGTCACGCGCGGCGGCAATATCCTGCTTTTCCAGGCGGACAACGAACCGTATCCGCCCCTGGACAGTTTCGGCACGGAAATGGGCGGATTCGAGGCGCCGGGCGTGTTCAAGGACTGGCTCAAGGAGCGCTACGGCGGCGAGATCGGGCGGCTGAACCGGGCCTGGCGGACCGATTACGCGGATTTCGGCCGGGCCTGCGTCCATTTTCACGAGGCCTACGTCAACACGGAGCTGCGCATGGCCGACCGGCTGCTGCCGGGCGAGGCCTATCACGCGCGCTACGCCGATACGCACGCGTTCATCGGCTGGTACGCCGCGCGGATCGTGGAGACGGTGGCCGGCTGGCTGCGCGAGGCGGGGGTCGAGGTGCCGGTCTATGCCAACGGCTGGTCGCCGCTCTTCCAGGATTTCAACCGCTTCATGGAGGTGGCGGACCTGGCGGGCACGGACATCTATCCGCCGGCCTTTTTCGAAGGGGACCGGCCCGTGCGCGACAACTGGTTCTACAATATCGACATTCTCAAGCTGCAGGAGGCGGAAGCCGGCCGCGGCAACGTGTGGTGCGCCGAGTTCCAGTGCGGCATTTATCCCATCCGCATTGCGGGGTACCTGCCGCCGGGACATTTCGAGTACGTCGCCCTGTCGCTCATGGCGCGCGGGCTCAAGGGCTGGAACTGGTACATGCTGGTGAACCGGGACAACTGGTACAACTGCCCGATCAACGAGTGGGGCCGGACGAACGAGTATTACCCCGAACACGAGCGGATCGTGGCGACGGCGCGGCGCGTGGAGCCGTGGCACACGCGCGAGCTGGCGGACGCGGCGCTGCTCTGCTACAAGCCGCACCGCGTTATTCAGCCGGGCAACTTCGAAGCCGCCTACCGGGCGTTGGAAGCGGGGGACATCGCGTTCCACTACTACGATCCGCAGAGCGCCAACCCGCCCGCGGCCGGGGTGATGGTGTACGCGGGCGGCGACTGGCTGGACCGGGCGTCGGCCGGCCGGCTGGCCGACTGGGTCGAGGGGGGCGGCACGCTGATCTGCTTCAATCGCTTTCCGGAACGGGACGAGAACGGCGCGTGCCTGGAGCGGCTGCCGCTGCGGGCGCCCGACGGCGCGCGCCCGACGGGACTGCCGGTCAGCATCCGCTACGGCGACGGCCGGGCCCGCATCGTCCGGGCGGGCCACCAGGACCGCAAGGTCAATTTCTGCTACTTCCACGAAGCGCCGGGCGAGCCGGTCCGCCTGGCGCTCTCGACCGAGGCGCGCGAGGAGCTCGTGGACGTGGGCGCGGCGGCGGAACGGTCGTTCATCATGGGCTATGCCGTCTCCGCGGGCCGGGGGCGCGTTGTGCACCTGGGGTGCAATCCGTCGGCGGAGGTGCTGGACCTGGTGCTGGAGCGGGAAGGCAAAACGCCGCACGTACGCGCCGCGGACGACGGCGTGCTGACCACGGTGCACCGGCACCGCGACGGGCACCTGGTGCTGTTCGTGATCAACCGGACCGCTCAGCCGCGGCGCGCGGCGGTGGCGCTGAATGGGGCGCGCCTCGGGTTGAACGGCCGCGAGGCGGTCACGGATCTCGTGACCGGCGAGGCCGTCGCGGCGGCCGACGGGCTGCGGGCGGGCCGCCTGATCGTGCCGCTCGACGCGCACGGCGTGGCGGTGCGCCGCATCGGGTGAGCGGACGGGAAACATGGTCTTTTCCTTTGGAGGGATGATTTGGGCCCATCGTTGTCTCGATCGTCGTCCCGATCATTTCACAGGGCTTATCGCGGTCAGCCGCAATGTCCTCAGTGAAGGCATTGATGTTGGACGGGAAAAGGGTTTGCCGATCAAAGGGGCTGTTGCCCAAAAGGAGATCCCTCGACTTCGCTCGGGATGACAACCGTAAAGTCATCGAGTTTT
>JAFGIZ010000113.1 GCA_016929365.1 Lentisphaerota bacterium | reverse complement strand
CTTCCGCCCCGGATCCGGGGGTCAGCGGATGCGCGCCGCCTCGCCCGCGTTCCACGGATCGGCGTTCGGCCCGAGCGCATCCTTGAGCGGCGTGCTCAGCGCGTCCAACTGCTGCAATATCGAGGTGTCGAGCGTTATGTCGGCCGCCCGGGCGTTCCGGGCCACCTGGTCCGGCTTGCGTCCCCCCACCAGGATCGACGCCACGCCCGGCTGATGCAGCAACCAGGCCATGGCCAGGTCCGCCATGCTCTCGCCCGCGTCCCGTGCCGCCGCCTCCAGTGCCTGCAGGGCCTTCAGCGTCGCCGCCTCGTACCCCTCGCGCCCGTGGTGCGCGCCCCGGCGCCGGTCGGCAAAATGCCGTGTGCGCCGGCGCGGCACCGGGATGTCTTCGATGGTCTTCCAGCGTCCGCTCAGAATCCCCTGCATCAGCGGACTGTACGCCAGGATGCCGAGGTCATGGCGTTCGCAGGCCGGAACAATCTCGAATTCCACCGCCCGGAACAACAGATTGTAGCAGATCTGGTTCGACACGGCCGTGCCCGCCTGCATCCAGTCCTCGATATCCCGCGGGCCGAAATTCGAGATGCCGATCTCGCGAATCTTGCCCTGCTCGCGCAACCGCAGCAGCGCGCCGTACGTATCGGCAAACGGCACCTTCCAGTTCGGCCAATGCACCTGGTACAGATCGATCACGTCCGTTCCGAGCTGCTTCAGACTGCCCTCGCACGCCGTCACGACATCTTCCGGCTTGAGGTGGTTCGGACTGACCTTCGTGGCGATGACGGCCTTGTCGCGGTCCCCGCCCAGCGCCCGGCCCAGCGCCTGCTCCGCCTCGCCCTTGCTGTAATCCTCGGCGCCGTCGAAAAACCGGATGCCGTGGTCCAGCGCCGCGCGCACCGCCTCCGCGGGCTTTCCCCCCTCGCCCCAGTAGCCGGTATCGGTCAGTTGCCACGTGCCCAGCGCGATAACCGATACGTTCAAATCGCTGTTTCCAAGTTTGCGGTATTGCATATCCGGCCTCCTGTTTTTTTATTCCACCAGGACCCGTTCCGCGCGATGCACGGCGAGGCGGCAGACGACTTCGTACGAAATGGTTCCAGCCAGCCGGGCGAGATTGCCGACGCTGTGCGGGGCCGCCGGCTGGTTGGAGATGACCTCCACCGCGTCGCCGTCCGCCGCGCCGGGAACCTCCGTCAGGTCCACACTGATCTGGTCCATGGATACACGCCCGAGCACGCGGGCATGGCGTCCGCGAACCCCCACCACCGCGCCGCGGTTGGACAGACTGCGCAGGTACCCGTCGCCATAGCCGATCGGCACCAGGCCCGCCCGGCCCGGCCGTGGAAACGTGTATTCGCCTCCGTACCCGACGCGCGCGCCGGCCGGCACGTCCCGCACCTGCATCAGCCGCGAGATCACCCGCAGCGCCGGCCGCAGCGCCACCGTCCGTTCCAGGTTGGGCGCCGGCGCGTACCCGTAGACCGCCAGGCCCGGCCGCACCATGTCCAGGTGCATCTCCGGCCACTCGATCGTGGCCACCGAATTCGCGCAATGGCGCAACACGCCATTATCTAAACCGCTATCCGTCAATGCTTTGCAAAATCGTCTGAACTGTTCTGCCGTGAAATCGCGTTCCGGTTCGGCGGCCATCGCGAAATGGGTAAACGCCCCGCGCAACCGCACGCCGCGGCCACCGCGCAGCGCGGCGGCCAGCGCCGGCGCCTGCGCCATGGGCACGCCGCTGCGGGTCATGCCGGTATCGATTTCCATGTGGACATCGGCCGCCTGTCCCGCCGCGCGGGCCGCGGCTTCCAGAATGGGCACGTCGGCCGGCCGCGTCACGGTGAAGGTCACGCCGCGGCGGATCAACGCGCCCACCCATTCCGTCCGTGCTTGAACATCCGGCAGGACGTGCACCCCGAAGAGCGCCAGGAGCGGACCCGTGTAGCCGGCCTCGCGCAGCTGCAGGGCTTCTTCGACGCTGGCCACGGCCAGCCATTCGGCGCCTTCGGCCAGGACCGGCCACAGCATGGCCGCCCCATGGCCGTAGGCATCCGCCTTGACCACGGCGCAGAGTTTAGCATTTTCCGCCAGGCCTTCCCGCAGGAGCTTGAGATTGTGCCGCAAGGCGCCCGCGGAAACTTCGATCCGGATCACGTGCATGGCCACGACCATAACAGGCTCGCCCGCCGCAGGCAAGCGGGCCGGCGCGCCGGTCCACTGTTCTCGTCGCCGCTCCTGTCGCCCGAATGCACCGCCTGCATGCAGATTGTCTACAGGGCGATGCTTTCTTTACGAATCAGGGGAGTGTTGCCCAAATCGAGATTCCTCGACTTCGCCCGGAATGACAGATCCCGGGTCACTGAGTTTCCTGGAAAAGTGTCATGCTGAGTTTGGCGCAGCATCTCGCCGTAGGCGCGTTGTCGATGCGGAAAACACGCCGTTTAGCCGGATCTCTTCGTCTTTTTCCCCCGAAAACACCAAGGCACAATGCATGCAACCACCGATTACCGAACTCTGAACGCTTTGTGCTGCAATACATTAGGATCCCTACGACAAATTGTTCGACTCGCTTACTCAGAAAAATCCGAATGTGTATCGCGCGGGCCGCGATGCTATTCTGTTTATGAGGATCCGGCGGAGTACGCAACCGGGGTCGATCCCGATACCGATTCCGACCCCGACGCCGATGGAGAACATGAACAGACGGATTGCCAACCATTGCCAGGCACCGCCTCAAGGCGCGCCTCAGGCGGCCTATTTCCGTATCGCCACAGACAGAACGGCCACGTCGGCCGGTGTAATGCCGGAGACCCGGGAAGCCTGGCCCAGGGTTTCCGGCCGGATCCGGCTGAGCTTCTCCTGTGTCTCGCGCCGCAGGGCTTTGACCGCCCAGTAGTCGAAATTTCCCGGCAGCCGGACGCTTTCGAGGGACTTGAGTGCGGCAATCCGCAGCTCCTCGCGGGAAATATAGCCGGCATATTTGACCGCGATTTCCACCTGCTCCACAGCCTCCGGCGTGAGCCGTAGCGCGCCGTCCGCCATACGGGATCCGGGTAGATCCGCATAACGCACCTCCGGCCGCCGTAACAGGCGCGACAGGGACAGACCCTCGTGCCGCGTGCGCTCCAGTCTCCGGATCTCGTGCTCAACCGCCCGCGCCGTCTCCTCCGTCTCAGCGAGGTACGCGCGATCCGCCAGCCCCAGCTCCCGGGCCTGCGCCAGCAGCCGGAACCGCGCATTGTCCTGCCGCAGGATCAGCCGGTGCTCGGCGCGAGAGGTGAACATCCGGTACGGCTCATCAGTGCCCTTCGTCACCAGATCATCAATCAAAACCCCGATATAGGCCTCTTCCCGCCCCAATACAAACGGACTGTCGCCCCGCAGCTTACGTACCGCGTTCACCCCCGCCATGAAACCCTGTGCCGCTGCCTCCTCGTAACCGGTGGTCCCGTTGATTTGACCCGCCAGGTACAGATTTTCCACTTCCGGGGTTTCCAAAGTATGACGAAGCTGGGTCGGATCAACAAAATCATACTCGATGGCATAGGCCCACTTCATAATCTCCGCCGTTTCGAGACCCGGCACCGAAGCAACAAGCCGGCGCTGTGCATCCACCGGAAGACTGTTCGAAATCCCGTTTGGATACAGCAAATCCGAGTCCCGCCCTTCCGGTTCGATGAAAACGTGGTGAGCGGTTTTTCCCGGGAATTTGACGATCTTGTCTTCTACGGATGGGCAATAGCGCACTCCGGCACCGGAGATATGACCTCCATATAAAGCGCTTCTTTCCAGGTTTTCAGCAATGATGCGATGGCTTTCCGGCGTCGTATGGGTCAGAAAACACGACATCTGGTCCGTTCCAGGCGGCCAGGGGCGCAAAGCGGCGTCGGGGTGTTCCACGTGGAACATCCGTTTTTGAGCCGACTGTTCCACGTGGAACATCCCGGGATCTCTTTTTGCGCACCAGGAAAAGAATGGGCACGGCTCCTCGCCCCGCTGTTCCTGCATCTCGTCTTCCCGGATTGTCCCGCGTTTCAAGCGCGGGGGTGTCCCGGTCTTGAGACGCGCTATCGTGAATCCCAGGTCGCGCAGGCATGTGCTCAATTCCGGGGCGGAATCCCGTGCGTCGCCGCCTCCGGGTTCCTGCCGGTCACCGATATGGATGACTCCGCCCAACGCGGTTCCCGGGGCGAGAATCACGGCTTTTCCCGTAATGCGCCGTTTGTCCTGCATTGCAACGCCGGTTACGGTCCCGTTTAGCACGTGGAGCGCCGTGACAGTGCCTTCGTGGACCCTGAGTCCGCCGGTACCGGCCAGTACGCTTCGCATCCTGCGTGTATAGGCGGCTTTATCACACTGGACACGATTCGCCCGGACCGCCGGGCCTTTCCGGGTATTGAGCACGCGAAACTGGATCCCTGTATAGTCGGCATTCCTGGGCATCTCGCCTCCGAGAACGTCCAGCTCGACAACTAGGTGGGATTTGGCGATGCCCCCGATCGACGGATTGCAGGCCATGACCGCGGGCGAAGCCGCATGCGCGGTGACCAGGAGGGTTTCCGCCCCCAGCCGCGAGGCGGCCAAGGCCGCTTCGCACCCGGCGTGTCCGGCGCCGACTACGATCACGTCAACCGGCTTCATGTCATCTGCCTTTTCGCCGTGCATCCGCCTTTTCGCCGTGCATCCGCCGGCAGGGCCGGCCGACACGGAGGTCGGCCCTCCACCCGGAAGGAAATTTTTCTTTTTCCGTCTACGTGCTTTCGGTCGTAAATACGGTGACGTATCCGATAAGGCATGGATAACGTTCAAATGTTGACGCCTGACCATCACGACTCAATCGATTCGAGCTCATCGATGCTGTAGTGCTTGTGTCTCAACATCCAACAATCAACAAGGAACTCCCAACGCCCAAGTACGAGAGAAGGGGCGAATGGCAGGCCTTTCAGCCATTCATTCGCCAGCCTCGCTCACTTCTTCCTTGGATGTTCCTTGCTGGATGTTGGATGTT
>JAFGIZ010000112.1 GCA_016929365.1 Lentisphaerota bacterium | reverse complement strand
GCCCTGGCCGCCTCGGTCACCGGCGCGGCGGCGGGCTGGGGACTGCTCTGGGCCGTCGCCGTGCTCGGCAAGGCGGCCTTCCGCAAGGATGCCATGGGGTTCGGCGACGTCAAGTTGCTCGGCGCCGTCGGCGCGTTTCTGGGCTGGCCCGGCGTCCTCTTCACCGTGTTCGCGTCTTCGCTGGCGGGCTCGCTCGTCGGCGCCGTGCTGATCGCCGCGCGGCGCAAGGACATGCAGAGCCGGATTCCCTACGGCCCCTATCTTGCCCTCGGGGCCGTGCTCTGGCTGTTCTGGGGCAAGACGTTCTGGCGGTTTTACCTGGACCTGCTGCAGTACGGCCCGGGTTGAGACCCGGGCCGGCGCCCCGCCCGGCTAGAGCCGGGCCCACCGCCAGTCCACGCCGCGCGCGTCCAGCCAGCGTTCGAATGCTTCGGCGGTCTCGAACCGCACGTCGTGCGGCGGGTGGCCGGAGTGAAATTCGCAGCCCTCGGCGGCGTGCCCGTGCTCGCGGCAGATCTTCGGACGCGTCTCGTAGGCCGTGCAGAACCCGTCCTCTCCCAGCGCCTCGCAGCGCGTCTCGAATTCCAGGTACCATTTCCCGTCGTGATCGCGGAACACGAAGACGTTGGCGTGGCGCAGGTACCAGCGGATGTTGTCGTAGTCCCGCTTGCAGGTCGGCCTGTCGATCTCCGTCGCGACGTAGCGGCAGCACGCCTGGCCGCACGCGGCGCAATCCGGAACTTTGGATGTCGGCATGACGGTTCTCCAAAAGAAAGAGCGGGATGTTCACGCGATCCGGTCCGTCTGTCAAGTCCACGGCCGCCGCTCGGTTCAGCGACCCGAACACGACGGAGCCTTGTTCAGCGGCTGAAAAGAAACACCGCGACGGCCGTCACGCCGTAGAGCAGCACGGTCGCCAGCAAGGGGCCGTCGGAAAGCAGGATGCGCTCCGGCCGGTCCCCCTTGTCATGCCGGTACACGAGATCCAGGTACCGGAACAGCCCGAAAACCACGAACGGCACCGTGAAGCCCAGCCCGTGGGTTCCGAATTTCGCGACCGTCTGCGGCCAGAGCGTGTAAATGGCATACGAGACCAGTGTCGCCCCCCCGGCCATGACAATGAGCTGGTCCAGCAGCTGCGCGTCATAGCCCTGCAGCGCCGGACGGGAGCGCTCGGCGGCATCGGCCAGCACCACTTTTTCGTGGCGCCGCTTGCACAACGCCAGGAAGAGGGCCAGCAGGAAGGTGCAGAGCAGCAGCCAGGGCGAGATCGTCACGCCGATCACCAGCGCCCCCGCCAGGGCGCGCAGGACGAACCCCGCCGCAATGACCATGATATCCACCAGGGGCACCGTTTTCAGGCGGCAGGTGTACACGAGCTGCATGGCCACGTACGCGGCCGCCACGGCGAAAAACGCGGGCGAGAGCCACCAGGCCAGCAGCCCGCCGCCCAGCAGCAGCACCGCCGCCAGGCGCCCGGCCTCCGCCGGGCTGACGCGCCCGGCGGCAAGCGGGCGCCGGCGCTTGAGCGGATGATGCCGGTCCGCCTCGCGGTCCCGGATGTCGTTAAGCAGGTAGACGCCGCTCGAGACGAGGCAGAACAGCACGGCCGCCAGCAGTACGGCGCCCAGGTCGGCAAGCCCCAGCGGGATTGCCCGCGAGCGGTCCCAGAAGGCGAAAAAGAAGGCCGCCGGCACGACGACGTTCTTGACCCATTGCGTCGGCCGCATCGCCGCAAACCGGTCCCGCAAGCCCGCACTCAATCCGGATATACCCATGCGCTGTTACTCCCGCCGCCGGCCGGCCAGCGGCCGCCGCCGCAACCGGTACCGGAACGCCAGCTTCCAGACGATCCACAACGATTCGCGGAAAATATTGAGCGTCATCTTGGAATACCCCGACCGCCGGTCTACAAAGGTGATCGGGATCTCCCGGATGCGGAACCCCAGCATCCAGGTCGTGTGCGCCGTCTCGACCAGGAACGAATAGCCGTTGGACAGAATGGCGTCCAGGTTCACCGCCTGCAGCACCTCGCGCCGGTAACAGCGGAAACCGCTCGTCGGATCGGCCACGGGGATACCCGTAATCAGCCGCACGTACGTCGCGGCCATCTTGCTCAGGAGCAGCCGGCTCAAGGGCCAGTTGGTAATCCGGATGCCGTCCACGTAACGGGACCCGATGATCAGGTCGGCCGACCCGGCCGCCTCGAGCAAAGCCGGAATTTCAGCGGGATCGTGCGAGAAATCGGCGTCCATGCCGATGACCGGCCCGTACTCCCGCTCCAGGGCCCACTTGAACCCGCTGATATAGGCGGCGGCGAAACCGTTCTTGCCCGCCTTGTGCAGGACCCCGATCCGGTCGTCGCCGCGCGCCAGGTCGTCCAACACGGCGCCGGTGCCGTCCGGCGAGTTGTCGTCCACGAACAGCAGATGCGCCTCGGGGACGACGTGCAGCACGGCCGCGGAAATGGGCCCCACGTTGTCGCGCTCATCGTACGTTGGAATGACGACCAGCGGCACGCTCATGGTGCGGAGCATAGACGAATCGCCGCCGCGCGCGCAAGCACGATGCGCGCCGGAAAAACTCGACACCCGGAACGCGGCCGGCATAATGAGACCCGTCAGCCTGGAACCGGAGCGCGGCGGAGACACCGGAGGACCCTCGGGATGGAAATGTTTACGGTTACAACCCGGCACCGGTCGGAGTTCGTGGACATCACCGCCGAGGTCGCGTCGGCCGTGAAGGCGCTCGGCCTCGCTGACGGCGTCGTGACGGTCTGTGTGCCGCACACCACCGCGGGCATTACGATCAACGAGAACGCGGACCCCAGCGTGACCGCGGACATGCAGAACGCCCTGGAACGGCTTGTGCCGTGGGAGGCGGGCTACAGCCACGCGGAAGGCAACGCCGCGGCGCACGTGAAGGCCTCGCTGATGGGCTCGTCCGTATCGGTCATCGTCCAGGGCGGCCGCCTGCAGCTCGGCACGTGGCAGGCGGTCTATTTCTGCGAGTTCGACGGCCCGCGCGTGCGCAAGGTCCGGGTGCGTTGAACGACGCCCTGCTCCTCCTGGGCCCGACCGGCGCGGGCAAGACGCCGCTGGGCGACTACCTCGCGGTGCACGGGCTCGCCGGCCGGCGCTGCGTGCATTTCGATTTCGGGGCGCAGCTCCGCCGCGCCGCGGCAGCGGACGGGCATCCGGCATTGAACGCCGCGCAACACCGGGTCGTGCGCGACGTCCTGGCCGCCGGGGCGCTGCTCGAGGACGCGCATTTTCCCATCGCGCGCGCCATCCTGCTCCACGTGCTGCGGGAGCGCCGCGCGGGGGGGCGCGACCTGGTCGTCCTCAACGGACTGCCCCGGCATGCCGGCCAGGCGCGCGGCCTGGAGCCCCTGGTCGCTGTCCGCCTTGTCGTCCTCCTGGAGTGCGACGCGGCCGTGGTCCGGAAGCGTATCCGCACCAACGCGGGCGGCGACCGCGGCGGGCGCGCGGACGATGCCCTGGCCGCCGTCTCCGCCCGGCTCGACGTCTACCATGCCCGCACGCGGCCCCTGCTTGACTATTACCGCCGCCGGGGTGTAGCGTGCACCGAAATACGCGTCACCACGGAGTCAACCCCGGAAACCCTTGTCTCACGGCTTGATTCTGAAATACGAAGCGTTTTCCCGGCGTAGCAAACTCAGCGTGCAGCTCCTTTAAACGATGTCCATCCGCGTCAACGGCCAACCGATTCCCGATTCCGCGATCCGCTTCGAGCTGGACCGCCTGGTCAAGTTCTACTCCGCGCACATGTCCGCGGAGCAGCTCCGGGCGCAGATGGATACCCTGCGCGAGAAAGCCCGGCAGCAGGCCATCGGCGCCCGGCTGCTCATCGAGGAATCCAATAAGCTCGATATCTTCGTGCCCCCGGAAGAAGTGGAAAACCGGCTCGGGGAGATGATCGAGCACGCCGGCGGACGCGAGGCCTTCGAGGCGCTGCTGCAGCGGCAGGGACTGACCGAAGCGCAGGTGCGCCGGAGCATCGAGCAGGGCCGCCGCGTGGACCGGCTGGTGGACCGCATTACGGAAGGCGTATCCGATCCGACCGAAGAGGAGGTACGCGCCCATTTCCAGGCCCACCGCAAGGAGTATACCCGGCCCGACCGCGTGCAGGCGCAGCACATTCTCGTCAAACCCGCGTCGGGAAGCGAGGCCGATCGCGAAACCGCGCGCTCGGCGCTCCTCGAGATCCGGCACCGCGTCGAGGCGGGAGCCGATTTCGCGGACGAAGCCGCCGCGCATTCGGAATGCCCCAGCGGGCGGACAACCGGCGGGAGCCTGGGCTGGTTCAGCCGCGGCATGATGCTGCCGGCCTTCGACCGGGCCGTGTTCGAGATGGAGAACGGCGCTCTGAGCGACGTGGTGGAGACCCCGCTCGGCTTTCATCTCATTCACAAGCTGGACGCCGAAACCGGCGGGCCGGCCGACTACGAGGACGTCTACGACAAGATCCGCGACTTCCTGCGGCACGTCCGCCGCGGCGAAGCCATCGCCGCCCACGTCGCAGAGCTCAAGCAGAAAGCCGTCATCGAAGCAGACGGCTGACGGACCGGCAACCTTGACCCGTTTCCGGCGGCCTGCTACGTTACCCATCAGCCGCGGTTAAGCGGCTTTTCCGGACCGGGGCGTAGCGCAGTCCGGCAGCGCACTTGAATGGGGTTCAAGTGGTCGTGGGTTCGAATCCCACCGCCCCGATTCTCAGGGTATATTCCGGGCACAAGGAATTAGAGAACAGTGGACGAATCGCTTCTTTCGTAATCCGTAGTCGTCGCCGGGGTCGTCAGCCGGCACCCACACAGTCACACACCCACAAACACAGGGGAGAACGACCCATCCGCCACAACG
>JAFGIZ010000111.1 GCA_016929365.1 Lentisphaerota bacterium | reverse complement strand
GGGCGCCGGTTTTGACGAAAACGACCGCGAGTACGGCGTCATGCTGGATGCGTCCGGCACTCACGCCTACGAAACCTACCCGAACTGGCGCGTGGATGCCGAAACGGGAACGGCGCTGTTCCCCGTCGCCGGCGTGCGCGACGAGGCGCGAAAAGAAACGGTCTACGAAATGGCCTTCCCGTGGACACAACTGCGCCGCACGCCCGGGCCCGGCATGGTCCTGGGGCTCAATGTCATCGCCAATGAGAACGAGGGCAGCGAGCGCATATGCTGGATCGGAATCACCCCCGGCATCGGCGACGGCAAGCGACCCGGCGTCTATCGCGATTTTTACCTCGTCGAATAACCGCCCGCGCTTTTCCGCCTTGACAGGAACCCCTCGCCAGTTCGACACTGGCCCGCCATGATCAACGCTAAAATTATAGGCGCCTGCGGCTACGGCGGCGTCGGCATGACCGAGCTCCTGCTGCGCCATCCGGAAGCCCGCATCGCCGCCCTTGTCGACATCGAGAACATAGGGTCGCCCCTTGCCGACCTGTACCCGCATCTCGCGGGGTTCACGGACCTGTGCATCGTCGACGCCGAGTCCGCGGCGGCGGAACCTGCCGACGTCGTCTTCATGGCCACGCCGGACGGCGTGGGCATGCGCCTGGCGCCGGCGGAGCTGGAACGCGGCGCCAAGGTAATCGATTACAGCGGGGACTTCCGTTTCAATACACCGGAGGCCTACGCCGACTATGCATCCCGCATCGGGCGCGATACCCGCCACGCCGCGCCCGACCTGTTGCCGCACAGCACCTACGGGCTGCCCGAGCTCCATCGCGCGTCCCTGACACCCGCCACCGCGGTCGTCGGCAATCCCGGCTGCTTCGCGGTAAGCTGCCTCCTCGGGCTGGCCCCCGCGGTGCGGGACGGACTTGTCGAAACCGAAGGCCTGGTCTGCGATTGCAAAACCGGCGTGTCCGGCGCGGGCAAGAAACCCGGCCCGGCGTTTCACTACCCCGCCCGGTACGACCAGATGAACGCCTACAAGCTCGGCGGCCACCAGCATGTCTGCGAGATCGAACGCGAGCTGGGCCTGCTCGCCGGGGCCGAACTCCGCGTGACCTTTACCGCCCAGGTCGTGCCCGTGTGCCGCGGCATCCTGTCGACGCTGTACGGACGCCTGGCGCGTCCGGCGTCCCCCGGGGAGGTCCTCGCGCTGTATCGCGCCTTTTACGAAAACGAGCCGTTCGTGCGGGTTTTCCCGGACGACGCAGCCGTCGGCACCGCGCACGTCCGCGGGTCGAACACCTGCGCCCTGGTGATCAGCGTCGATACCCGTACCCGCACCCTGCGCGTGGTCTCCTGCATCGACAACCTCGTCAAGGGCCAGGCCGGCTCGGCACTTCAGAATATGAACCTCCTTTTCGGATTGCCCGAAACCGCCGGCCTCGACCAGCCGGGGGCTTATCCCTGATGCACAAACCCCGTTTGACCAAATCCTTTCATCTCTTTTCTGCGAAAACAGCAAGACAGAATGAAGGCAACCCCGGATTACACGGATAATACGGATCACGCCGGCGAAGCCGGCGACTAAAAGTCAAGGAGGCAGACAAGCATGGATACCGCCAATACGCAGAACATGACGGTTATCGGCGAAGACGTCGAAATCGTGGGTTCCGTCAAATGCTCCAGCAGCATCCAGATCGACGGAAAACTCAACGGCGATCTGACCTGCAGCGGCAAGGCCGTCATCGGGTCCGGGGCCAACATCAAGGGCAACCTTAACGTCGACGCGGTCAGCATCATCGGGCAGGTCAACGGCAACGTCACGGCCAAGGATATCGTCGAGCTCAAGGCGTCCGCCCGCATGAACGGCGACGTCCGCGGCAAGCGCCTCGTGGTCGAGGACGGCGTCACGTTCGTGGGCAAGGCCGAGGTCAACCCCTCGGGCGCCGCGACCGGCCGGCCCGCGCCGGCCGAAAGCAAACCGTCCGCGGAGCCGGAGGCCGCCGCGCCGCAGGGGGACCGGGACGACGACAAGAAGGGCGGATTTTTCGGCAAGAAGTAGCCCCCGCCGGCGTCCGTACCCTAAGCCGTGGCACATTCCGGCCCCAACGTTATCGACGGGTTCACGTCGATCCAGGCGGTACGCCGTTCCGGGCAGGCGTCCCGGCAGGCGCGCACCCGTCCCTCGAGCAGCCGGCTTCCGAACAAGCCGCGCGGCCCGTCCGGCGCCCCGGCGCCCGGCAAACCCGCCGCCCGGATCGGCCATACGGCCATGCCCGAGCGGCACGAGATCGTCTGTTACGAGTGCGGCTTTGCCTTTGTCCTGCAGGGCCGCTTCGAGAAGACCTACTGCCCGAAGTGCCGTCAGTGCCTCACGTTCGAGACGATCACCATCGACGGCGTCAGCCGCCGGACCGTCAAGACCATCGGCGTGGTCACGGTCACGCCCGCGGGCAAAATCGCCGGCGGCCGCATTGTGGCCACCGATGTCATACTGGCGGGCGCGATCAACGGCGGGCAGGTCTGCGTCTCGCGCCGGCTCGAACTGCGCGAGGGCGCAACCTTCAAGCCCGACTGCGTCTCCATGCGCGACGTCCGTATTCACGCCGGGGCCCGCATCGCGCTGGACCACGACCTGGTCTGCCGGGATCTGGAAGTGGACGGCTTCCTCAAGGCGCGGGTGCACGCCGACGGGCTCATCGCGGTCCGGCGCGGCGGGTTTCTCTCCGGCGAGATTCACGGTCCCCGCCTGGCCGTTCAGGACGGCGCCGGCCTCTCCGCCGTGCTCGACGTCGGTCCCGGCTGCGCCCCGGCCGCCCCTCGAAAAACATCGACAGCGCCGGCCGAAAAGCCGACCCTGTCTCAACCCGAAACCCGACCGGAAAAGAAGAAACGCGCGCCCGCTTCCCGGAAAGGGAAGCCTCGCAAGGCGGCACAAAACAAGTCAACGTAGAGACGTATTATGCCCACCAAGCACGGCCTGGGGCGCGGCCTGAGCGCCCTCATCCGGGACGGCTCACCCGCGCAACCCGAAGATGAATCCCCCGCCGGACTGCGGCGCCTGCCCCTCGACCGCATCCGGCCCAACCGCCTGCAGCCCCGCCGGGCCCCGGCCGACGGCGCCCTTGCCGAACTCACGGCCTCCATCCGGGAACACGGCGTCCTCCAGCCCCTCCTGGTACGCACCTGCGAGGACGGCTACGAGCTGATCGCCGGCGAACGGCGCCTCCGCGCCGCCGGCGCGGCCGGCCTGACCGAGGTCCCGGTTGTCCTTATGGAAGCGGCCGACCGCGACGCGCTCGAGCTGGCGCTCGTGGAAAACATCCAGCGCGAGGACCTTAACCCCGTCGAGGAAGCCGAGGCCTACCGCACCCTCGCCCGGCGGTTCGGATTGACCCAGGACCAGATTGCCGACCGCGTGGGCAAGGCCCGCTCCTCCGTCGCCAACGCGCTCCGCCTCCTGGCGCTGCCCGACACCGTGCGCGCCCTCGTCGCCGACGGCAGCCTGAGCACGGGTCACGCCAAGGCGCTCGCCGCGCTCGAGATACCCGAGGAACAGTCGCTCCTGGCCAGACGCGCCGTGCGCGAGGACCTGACGGTGCGGGCGCTCGAGCGGCTCGTGCGCCAGGCCACGCGCCCGCCGCGCAAACCCCGCGCGACCCGCGACGATGTCCCACCCGATCATCTCGCCCGCCTTTCGGAACGGCTCCACGCGCATTTCGGCACCGCGATCCGGATTACCCCCACGCGCACCTATGCCAACGGAAAGAAGGCCAAAGGCGCCATCGAAATCGAATTCTATTCCAACGACGACCTCGACCGCATCCTGACCCTGCTCGGTCTTTCCGATGAGGCATAGCGCGCTGCTCCGGCCCGCCGCGGGCCTCGTCCCGGCCGCCCTGCTCGCCGGCCTCACCGCCTGCGCCCCGCCCGACAACCCGGCTCCGGACCGCCGCACCCTCTCCGCACCCCCGGCCGAACGCCTTTTCGCGGAAGTCGCCGACTTCGTCGCCCTCGGCCCCCGCCACTCCGGAACCCCCGGGGCCGAACGCGCCGCCGCCTATATCGCCGGGCGCCTTGCCTCGCTGGGTTACGCCCCCCAGACCGACGTTTTTACCGACGACACCCCCGCCGGTGCGCTTGTTTTCCGCAATGTCACCGCCGAACTCCCGGCCCCGCACGCGGCCGAAACGGTCATCCTGGTCTCGCATTACGACACGAAGGCGGGCATCGCCCCGGGCTTTACCGGCGCCAACGATTCGGGCTCCAGTACCGGCCTGCTGCTCGCGCTCGCCGGCCACCTGCAGGACGCGCCGCCCTTGGCCTTCAACCTGCGCTTCGCTTTTCTCGACGGAGAAGAATGCCTCGACGCCTACGGGCCCCGCGACGGACTGCACGGCAGCCGGCGCCTCGCCCGGCGCCTGGTCGAAAGCGGCGACGCCGGCCGCGTCCGGGCCGTCGTCGTCCTGGATATGATCGGCGACCGCGATCTGAGCGTGACCATCCCCCGCAATGGCACGCCGGCCCTCGTCTCCGCCGTGTTCCGGGCCGCCCACGCCGAAGGCGTCCGCCGCCGTTTTGCCCTCGCGCCCTTCGATATCCTGGACGACCACGTCCCCTTCCGGGAGGCCGGCATGCCGGCGGTCAACCTGATTGACTTCGCCTACGGCTCCGCGCCCGGCCTCAACGACTACTGGCACACGCCCGAAGACACACTCGACAAGCTCAGCCCCGACAGCCTCCACATCGTCTGCCGCGTCGTGCTGCGCCTACTCGCGTCGCTCTGATCCTTCCAGGCTCCAGGCGTACACCGTCACGCCGCCCCCGGCGGCGGCCAGGCGCGCCTTCACCCGCCGGGCGGCCTCGGCGTCCTTCGCCAGGGCCCCCATGAACCCGCCGCCGCCCGCGCCCGCCAG
>JAFGIZ010000110.1 GCA_016929365.1 Lentisphaerota bacterium | reverse complement strand
CTCGAGGAGATCGGCGCCGCCCCGCGGGACGCCGTTTGTGCATGCGCCGGGGAGACGTGGCACTGGGTCGATATTCCGGCGGACATGCAGGGCGACTTCGCCTGCGTCGCCCTGGACGCGGCAGCGGAAGGGGACGGTGTCGTTGCGGACACGGTGCTGCTCACCGCCGGGGCCTGGCCGGATTGGGACGCGGGGGACCGCGCGGACGTGCCGGCGGCATGCTTTTTCCGGGCCGGCTACACGGCGCTGCCGGCGGGCGCGGTGGTGCTGCGGCGGGAGAGCGAGGCGGACCGCACGGTGCTTTACGGGCCCCGGCTGCCCCTGGAACCCGGCGTCTATACGGTGGAGCTGGGGTTGGACACGCCCGCCGTGTCCGGTACACTGTTAGGACGCCTGGAGATGGATGACGGACCGGCTTTGCCGGTGCGGGCGGGCGAAACGTGCCGCCTGGAGTTCGCGTGCGGGGATAACCGGCCGTGGACGCTGGCGTTCGTGTTTGCGCGCAACGCGGACGTCACCCTGGAACGCGTGCGGATAGAACGGATACGATGAAACGGTGGAGACACGGAGCGCGCCTGGTTCTGGCCCTGGCGGTCGGCGCGGCGCTGGTGCTGCTGCTGTTCCAGGCGGAGCACGCCCGGGCGGGAGGCGGACGGCTGGTCCATGCCGACTGGGCCGCGACGTACCTCTGGCTGGTCCCGCTGTTCCTGCTGCTGCGGCGCCTGCGCGGCGCCGGCGCCGCGCCGGACCGCCAGGCGCGGCCGGCGCTCGTGTTGTTCGCATTCCTGCTCCTGTTCCTGGTCTCCGGCGCCGTGCAGCATCCCTGGTTCTATTTCCTGGACTGGACGCCGGACTGCGGGCGGAACGTGGGCTGCCTGGACGCCGGGCTGAGCCGGTTCGTGCTGCTGACGGCGCTCCTGACGCCCTTCCTGCTGCGGCCGAACCGCCGCACGGCCCGGGCCGTGCTCCTGATCCTGGTCGCATCCCAGCTCCTCTGCGCCTACCGCCTGATCGAGGCGACGGGCGGGCGCGCCCTCTACCGGGACGACCATCCCTCGTTCATGTTCCGGCTCTGGGAATACGGCCGGACGTTCCCGCGCCTGATCACCTACAACCCGTACTGGAGCGGGGGCGTCGTGAACTTTGTGGGCACCACGTCGGGCACCGGCGCGATGGGATTGCCGTTATGGCCGCTCTGGCGGTTCGTGCGGCCCGACCGGATCTATACCTATGCCGTGGCCGCGGTGTACATCGGGGCCATGCCGTGGCTGGCGGTGGCGTCGCTGCGGATGCTGGGCGCGAACCGCACGGCCGCCTACGCGGCGGGCGCACTGGCGCTGGGCGTCAGCCGGCATTACTTCCTCTGGATGCTGCATTTCGGGACCGTCGGGGCCGTGTTTTCGTCGTTCTTCCTGCTGCCGACCGCGGCCTGCCTGTACCGGATCGTCTGGCGGGGCGACCGCTCGCCCCGTCTCTTTGCGGGCCTGGTCGTGTTCGCGCTGCTTCTGCTGCAATGGCCGCCGGGCGCCCTGATGGGCGCCACGCTCGGGCTCAGCCTGCTGGCCGGCGCGCGCCGCTGGAGCCGGCGGCTTTGGGGCTACCTGCTGGCGGCGGGCGCCGTCGTGCTGCTGCTGTACGCCCGCCCGCTCTGGGTTATCCTGGGCCGCGGCGATGCTTTGATGGCGCACGTCATGGAGTCGCCGGGCGCGGGGGCGGACCTTCCGCAGGTGCGCCGCTGGCTGGCCGACGGGTGGTCGTATCTCTGGTCGCAGATGATCGAGGGGCGGCCCCTGCTGATCTTCCTGGGGATAGGCGGCCTGGCCATGTTGCCGTACCGCGCGGTGCGCCGCGGGTTCGGCCCGGTCCTGCTGTGCCTGGCCCTGATCGCGGCGTGGGGCCGCGGCCTGCGGCCCAACCTGCAGCTCGGCCGCATGGCGATACCGTTTTTCTTCATCGCGATTGTCCCGGCCGCCCTGTGGATCGGCCGCCTGCTGCGTACGGGCGGCCCCGGCCGCGCCTGGGTCCGGGGCGCGCTGTTGGCCCTGCTGCTGCTGGGCGGGGTCGACACGGCTCGCCTGTACGCCGGCCGGGGGCATGCCCCGTACACGGTGTTGACGGAGGAGGTGAGCGCCCTGGCGGCGTGGATCCGCGAGCATGTGCCGGCCGGGGGACGGGTCATGTTTGCGGGGCGTTGCGTGCATTTCTACGGCCGGGGACACGTGGCCTACCTGCCTGCGCTGACGGGACGCGAGATGATGGCCTGCGACTATTACGCGTTCCCACCCCGGACGGTGGAATATAACTATCCGCCGCCCGCGTTCCGCCGGCCCGAGACGCGCATCCAGGCGTTCTGCGATCTCTATAATGTCACGCATATCATGACGTACCACGACAACTGGAAGGCCTGTTTCCGGCGGCATCCGGACGTGTACGAGGAGATCGATCCGCCCGTGGACTGGGAGCGCCTTGCGGTTTTCCGGGTCAAGCGCGCCTCGAACCTGTTCCTCAAGGGATCGGGCACGGTACGGGCCGATTTCAACCGGCTGGACGTCCGGCTGGATGCGCCGCGGGATGAAGCCGTGCTCAAGTATAACTGGGCGGAGAACCTGCGCGCGCCCGGGCCGGTGGAACTGTTTCCGTATGACGGCGGCGACGGGGTGCGGCTGATCGGCGTGCGGGGGAACGGCGTGGAGGCCTTTACGATCCGCTATGCCGGATGGTTGTAAGCGCGCGAGCGATGGAGCAGGGAACGGATGGATAGCAGGACGCAGGGATCCGGTTCGCCCGGGCGCCTCCAGGCCGTCATGTTCGGCGTCCTCCTGGGCGCCGGTATCGCCATGCGGGTGCTCGGCGCGTGGCTCTACCGCTACAGCTATAACCCGGACTTCGGCATTACCGCCTTGATGGCCAGACACATGGCGGAAGGCCGGGCTTTTCCTGTCTTCTTCTACGGCCAGCATTATATGGGCAGCCTGGAGCCGGCGGTCAGCGCCCTGTTCTGTAAACTGTTCGGGTGCTCCGGGTTCAGTGTTTGCCTCGGTACGGCCCTGTTCGGCATGCTGCTGTTGCCGGTGGTGTACGCGTGGGGGCGGGACGCCGGCGGACCGTGGGCGGGGCTGGCGGCCATGGCCGTGTGCGTCGCGGGGCCGGACGGGTATTTTCACTACCAGGCCTCGTCGCGCGGCGGATACGGCGTGGCGCTGCTGTTCGGCACGTTTCTGATCTGGCAGGCGTGCCGCCTGGGACGGCTGCGGCGGGAGGGCCGGCGCGTCGCGGCCCCGCGTTACCTACTGATGGGCATCGCGGCCGGGCTCGGTTTCTGGAGTCATTTCCTGATCGTTCCCGCACTGGCGGCGGCGGCCCTGCTGTTTGTGGGCACGGCCCGCCGCCGTGCCTGGTCGTGGAGCCTCGCCGCGGCGCCGGCGGGGTTCGTGCTGGGCGCGTTGCCGCTGTGGCTCTGGAATCTCAGGCACGGCGGCGCGTCGTTTGAAATGGCGCAGGCCTTCGGCGCGTTGGGACAGCGCTTCCTGGACGGCCAGCGCCTCTTCTGGCTCGTGCGCGCGCCGGACCTGCTGGACCTGGACGCGGGCCCCTGGGCCGGGCGGGCCGCGGTGGCGGCAGCCTACATCGTGCTGATTGCCTGGGCGGCCCGGAAAGCGGCGGCGGGCGGTCCGGCGGCGCCGTACCGCCGGGGACCGTTTGTTTTTCTAGCCGTGTTCTCCGTGGTCTACAGCGTGTCGTCATTTTCCGCGTACGCGACGGCGCGGTACCTGTTGCCCCTGCTGCCGGCCCTGGCCGTCATGACGGGTATGGGCGCCGCGGCGCTGGGGCGGCGGTGGGGCTGGCTGCCCCTGCTCGTGGTCCTGGGCTGGCAGGGGCTGATGCTGCCGCACCCTGTGCAACGCGCGGCCCGGCAGGCGGAGGTACGCCGGAACGCCCTGGCACTGGGCCGTTTTCTGGACGAGGAAGCGATTCGCTGCCTCTATGCGCCGTACCTGCTGCACGGTCTGAATTTCGCCCTGGACGAACGGTTTGTCTTCGCGGATGTCAAGGGCGAGAAGGTGGAGGCCTATGCCGAAGCCGTGGAGGCGGCCGGGCGGGTGGCGGTGTTGAACGAATGCGGCGGCATCGGGTGCTTCGTCCGCGCCACGGACGGGTCGGCGCGAAACCGCCGGTTCGGCGTGTTGCGGCTGACGTACGATCTTGCGCCGCCGGCCGGCGCCGTGCGGCACGTCGACCCGGTGTACTGGGCCTCGGCGCGGACCGCGGAGGGCGCCGACGTGCGCGACGCGCTGACGGACGCCAACCTGGATTCCGGCCCCGTCCTGCGGGCCCCGGAAGCCGCATGGACGGGGCTCGACCTGCGATTCACCGAGCCGGTCCCCGTATGCGGGTTGCGCCTGTTGAGCCACACGGTGCGCTACCCGGCGGCGTGGCGCCTGGAAGGCAAGACGGCGTCCGGCTGGACGCCGCTGCTGGACGAGGCGCAGACGACGTATTACTTCTGGTCCGGCCCCCGACCCTACTGGGGCGGCCGGCAGTACCGGCTGGCCTGCCGTTTCGCACCGGCCGAAGTCACCGGCCTGCGGATCCGCATGCTGATGGCGCACGGGCAGGGCGAGTTTGAAGCAGGGGAGCTGGCGGTCTATACGCCGGGCACGGGCGCGCGGCCGCGCGGCGACGCGGCGGTACCCGCGCTCGTGGGGCGGGAGAAGACGGATGCGGCGCGCGACGGCGGGGTCTACGCGGACCGCTGGTGGGCAAACCGGATCGCCGATTGCGAAGGGGACGGCTCCGGCGAGGTGCGGTTCGGACCGGACACGGCCATCGTGGTCTCGAGCGTGGAGGCGGCGGTCGCGCGCCGCGCGCTGGCGGCCCGCGGCGTGGCGATGCGCGAGCGGGCCGCGGGGGAGTGGTCGGTCTTTGATTTCGGAGCCGGCCTGTGGGACCCCGCCTACCGCGACGTGCGGGGCCTCGTCTTTCGCGGAGGCGCGTGCCTGTTGGGCCACACCAAGCGCTGGGCGGCGGTGCTGATCGGGCGGGCCGAGGCGGCCCTGGCGGAAGGCGACGCGGAAGGCGCGGCGGATACCCTGCGGCAGGCGCTGGACGCCTGCCCCGGTTACCGTCCCGCCGTCGTGCGGCTGGCGGACGCGCTGGAGCTTTGCGGCCGCGGCGAGGAGGCGGCGGCGTGGCGGAGTCGGCTGAGGGAACCGGACACCGCGGCGGACGTGGATTTCGGCGACGGTGTCCGGCTCCTGGGCCTGAGCGCGGCGCCGCGCACAGTGCGGCCCGGAGGAACCGTGACGGTCCGTTATTTCTGGATGTGCCCGCCGGACACGGACATCACGGCGGACGTTGTCTTTGTGCATATCGAGGGACCGGGCGGCCGTTTCCAGGACGACCATCCCCTGCTGGGCGACGCGGATGTCGGGGAACAACCGCTGCCGGAGGTTTTCGTGGAGGAGCGCGTCGTCACGGTGCCGGCGGACACCGTGCCCGGCGTCTACCGTATCCGGATGGGCGTGTACCGCGCAATTCCGCCGCGCAGCCGCCGCAAGGCGCGGACGGGACTGCCGCAACGGCGGCGCGCGGTGGAAATGCCGGTCAGCCTGACCGTGCGGGAGCGGGATTGAGATGGAAAGACGTGCGGCGCCGGGGGCGAAAATCACCGCCTGTATCCGGTTGGCGCGGCCGGGCACGCGTCCCCGCCGCCCATGGCCCATCCCGGCCTGAGCCCGCAACCCGGACCGGCTCCGTGCCGGGCGTGTTGACGGATGCGCGACCGGGCGGGTACGGTATGGGACATGTGACACGTTAACCAGGAGAGGAAAGCGATGAAACAGGTCCCCGTTGACGAGACATTTTTCCAGGGCGCGATTTCGGTGGAGCGGGGCGACGGATGGCTGCAGCCGTGGCGGCTGCCGCATGACCGGCTGGACCTGTTTGTCTCGCCCGAGAACGCGCTCGTGGGGCGCGCCGCGTGTACCAGCGGGGTGCGCCTGCGTCTCGAGACGGACGCGACAGCCGTGCGGCTGGATTTTGCGCCGATCGAGGAGCCGCGCGAGTTCGGTCCGCGCCTGCTGGACGCGACCGTCGACAACGCCATTGCGGCCAGCGTCGCGGCGCCGCAGGGCAGTACGTCGGCCGTCTTCGAGGGGCTGCCGGACGGCCTGAAGACGGTCGAGCTCTGGCTGCCGCCGGATACGCCGATGCGCGTGCGCGGGCTGGGCGTTCCGGACGGCGCATGCTGCCGCGCGGCGGCGGATACGCGCTTTCGCTGGGTGACCTACGGCAGTTCGCTGACCCATTGCGTGCGCGCGAACAGCTCGGCCCGGACGTGGCCGGCGATCGTGGCCCGTGCGCGGGACTGGCACGTCACCTCGCTGGGCTACGGGGGTAACTGCTGCCTGGAGCCGCTGGTGGCCGCCATGATCCGCGACCGGCCGGCCGACTTCATCTCCCTCAAGGTGGGCATTAACTGCATGGCCGGGGCCCACCTGTCGGCGCGGACGTTTCCGCCCGCCGTGCTGGGGCTGGTGCAGACGATACGCGAGAAGCACCCGGACATTCCGATCGCGCTCATCTCGCCGATGGCTTTTCCGCCGAACGAAACGACGCCGAACGCCGTGGGCTATACGATCCGGGACATGCGGCGCGCCGTCGAGGAGGTCGGCCGGCGTCTCACGGCGCACGGCGACGCAAACCTTTACGTGTTCAGCGGCCTGGACATCTTCAACGAGGCCGAGATCGCCGAGTACACCGAGGACCAGTGCCATCCGAACGGGGACGGCATCGAGCTGATGGCGCGTCATTTCCTGGACCGCATCGTGCCGGCCCTGCCGCCCGGCGGACAGGGGCATGACGCTTGAAATCAAAATCTGCGGGTTGACCTGCGCGGAGGACGCGCGGATTGCCCTGGACGCCGGGGCCGATTACCTGGGGTTCGTGTTTTATCCGGACTCGCCGCGGGCGGTGACCGCCCCGCGTGCGGCCGCGATCCTGGCGGCGCTCGGCCGGCCGTGCCGGGCGGTGGGCGTGTTCGTGAACGCGGTGCCGGACGAGGTCGCACGCGTGGCCGCCGCGTGCGGGCTGCATGCCGTACAGATTCACGGCGACGAGCCCGCCGACGCGTTCGCGGGTTTCCCGGTGCCGGTCTGGCGCGCGGTGCGCTGCGGGACGGAGGGGGTGCGGCCCGATCCGGCGGCCTGGCCCGCGCAGCGCTACGTCGTGGACGCGGCGGTGCCGGGACGGTACGGGGGCACGGGCGTGCGGGCGGATTGGGAGCGGGCGGCGCGGCTGGCCGCGGCGCAGCCCGTGATGCTCGCCGGCGGCCTGACGCCGGACAACGTGGCCGGGGCCGTGCGGACGGTCAGGCCGCTGGGCGTGGACGTGTCCGGCGGCGTGGAGGCGGCGCCGGGCCGTAAGGACCCCGCCCGGCTCGCCGCCTTCATCCGGGGGGCCCGGTCTCCGCAGCGGCCGTGCCGTAAGGGGCCGTGAACCCCGCGGACCGGACCGGGCCGCGGAATCTTGAATCTTGAGACCCGGCCCCTGTCGTCCGGCGGCTTGACCGGGGCGGGGGAAGGGTTTAGCTTGTGGCGCATGCAGAGCGGGCCGGACGAGAGAGGGCATTTCGGGGTTTACGGGGGGCGTTATGTCGGCGAGACGCTGATGCCGGCGTTGACCGAGCTGGACCGGGCGTACCGCGAGGCCCGCGACGACCCCGCGTTCCGGGAGACCCTGGACCGGCTGCTGCGGGACTACGTCGGGCGGCCGTCGCCGCTGTACCTGGCGGAACGGCTGACCGGGGCGGCGGGGGGCGCGCGGATCTATCTCAAGCGCGAAGACCTCAACCATACCGGCGCGCACAAGATCAACAACACGCTCGGCCAGGCCCTGCTCGCGCAGCGGATGGGCAAACGCCGGCTGATGGCCGAGACCGGGGCGGGTCAGCACGGTGTGGCCACGGCGGTGGCGGCGGCGCTGTTCGGCATGGAATGCATCGTCTACATGGGCGAAGAGGACATCATCCGCCAGGCGCCCAACGTCACGCGCATGAAACTGCTCGGCGCGGAGGTCGTGCCGGTGGCGAGCGGGACGAAGACGCTCAAGGACGCCATGAGCGAGGCGCTGCGGGCGTGGACGGCGACGGTGGAGACGACCTTTTACGTGATCGGCTCCGTGGCCGGGCCGCACCCGTACCCGGTGATGGTGCGCGATTTCCAGCGGGTGGTCGGGGACGAGACGCGCGCGCAGGTCCTGCGGGCGGAGGGCCGGCTGCCGGACATGATCCTGGCCTGCGTGGGCGGCGGCAGCAACGCGGCGGGCATCTTCTATCCGTTCCTGGACGACCCGGACGTCAGGCTCGTGGGCGTCGAGGCGGCGGGCCTGGGGCTGCAGTCGGGCCGGCATGCCGCCAGTATCGTGGCCGGCGAGGTGGGCATTCTGCACGGCAGCAAATCGTACGTGCTCCAGGACGCGGACGGCCAGATACTGAACGCGCATTCGGTGAGCGCCGGGCTGGATTATCCCGGGGTGGGGCCGGAGCATGCCCTGTGGGCCGACAGCGGGCGGGTCGCGTACGTGGGCATCACGGACGACGAAGCGCTGGCGGCCTTTCATGCCTTGACCCGGCTGGAGGGGATCATACCCGCGCTGGAATCCGCCCATGCCGTGGCCGAAGCGCAGAAGCGGGCAGGCGCGCTGGGCCGGGACCGTTTCCTGGTCGTGAACCTGAGCGGGCGCGGCGACAAGGACGTGGATGCGGTGATTCGGGGCGCCCGGGCCGAGGGAGCGGACGGTGAATCGGATTGACGAAACCTTTGCGGCGCTGCGCCGCGCGGGGCGGAAGGGCCTGGTCGGGTATCTCACGGCGGGCGATCCGGACCCGGAGACGTCGGAGCGGAACATTCGCGCCGCGCTCGAGCACGGGGTGGACGTGCTGGAGCTGGGCGTTCCGTATTCCGATCCGACGGCGGACGGGCCGACGATCCAGGCCGCTTCGCAGCGCGCGCTGGCGGCGGGCATGACCACGGCGAAGAGCCTGGAGCTGGTGAAGCGGTTGCGGCGGGATTTCCAGACGCCGATCGTGCTGTTCGGCTACGCGAATCCGTTTTTCCGCTACGGCTACGCGCGGTTATGCGCCGAGGCCGCGGCGGCGGGCGTGGACGGCCTGCTGGCGGTGGACCTGGCGTTCGAGGAAGCGGACGAGCTGCGGGAGCACATGGCCGGGCACGACCTCGCGCTGATCCCGTTGATTGCGCCGACGACGCCGCGCGAACGGGCGGCGGCGATCCTGGCCCGGGCGCAGGGTTTCGTCTATTATATCATGGTGACGGGGGTCACCGGCGCGCGCGCGGCGCTGGCCGCCGACATGGCGGCGCACGTGGCGGCGCTCCGCGGGCTGACGCCGCTGCCGGTGGCCGTGGGGTTCGGCATCAGCAACGGCGCGCAGGCGCGCCGGGCGGCGGAGGCGGCCGACGCGGTGGTCGTGGGCAGCGCGTTGATCCAGGCGGCCGGCGCGGGCCGGTTGCCGGAGCTCGTGCGCGCGTTGCGGGATGCGTTGACGGGTACCGGAACGGGCGGGGAGGATTAAGCATGGCGGATATACGGGTTGAGCGGCACGCGCGGCTGCTGGTGCGCTATTGCCTGAACGCCCGGCGGCGCCAGACGGTGGCCGTGAACGGCGGGGCGGCGGCGGAGCCGCTGCTGACGGCGGTGTACGCCGAGCTGTTGAAGCGGGGCGCGTATCCCGTCCTGCGCATGGTGCCCGAGCGGGTTGACGATCTGCTCTTCGCCTACGGCAAGCCGCACCATTTCAGCGAGATCACGGAATACCAGCGTGCCTTCGTGCGCACGGTGGACGCGAGCCTGAGCGTATTGGCATCGGCCAACACGCGGGGACTGTCGGGCGCGGACCCTCAGAAGCAGGCCGCGCTGGCCAAGGCGCAGCGCCCGTTGCGCAACGTCCTGCAGAAGAAGCCGTGGACGCTGACGTTGTTTCCGACGGCGGCCTACGCGCAGGACGCGGAGATGAGCCTGAGGGAGTTTGAAGACTTCGTGTACGGGGCCGTGTTCGCGGACGAGCCGGACCCGGTCGAAGCCTGGCGGGACCTGGGGCGGCGGCAGAAGCGGATGATCGCGCGCCTGCGCGGGGCCGACCGGATCCGGATCGTGGGCGCCGGCACCGACCTGGCCTTTTCGGTGAAGGGCCGCCGGTTCATCAACTCCGACGGCCGCCACAACATGCCCAGCGGCGAGATTTTCACAACGCCGCTCGAAAAATCCGCGGAGGGCCATATCCGTTATGATTTCCCGGTATGCCATGCCGGGCGGGAGATTGCGGGTATCCGGCTCGTGTTCCGGAAGGGGCGCGTGGTCGAAGCGACGGCGGAAAAGAACGAGGCCTTTCTGCGCAGCATGCTCGACGTGGATCCCGGCGCGCGGCGGCTGGGCGAGCTGGGCATCGGCACGAACCGGCGTATCCAGCGTTTTACGCGCAACATTCTCTTCGACGAAAAGATCGGCGGCACGGTGCACCTGGCGCTGGGCAAGGCCTATCCCGAGACCGGCGGGCGCAACACGTCGGCCCTGCACTGGGACATGATCAAGGACCTGCGCCGGGACGGCGCGCTGTACGTGGACGGCAAACGGTTCCGGATCGCGTTGTAGCCGGCGGGGGTCAGCGCGCAAAGCGCCGGGCCTGGCCGACGATATCCACGCCCACCGAGTCGCCCCAGGCGTCGAGCAGGCGGCGCGTGAGCGGGCCGGGGCAGGGGCCGGCGAGCGGCCGGCCGTCGATCCGGGCGATGGGCAGGACGCAGTAGGACGAGGTGGTCCAGAACGCCTCGTCGGCGTTGTAGGCATCGTAAAGCGTGAGGTCGTCTTCTTTCACGGCGACGCCGAGCTGTTGCGCGAGATGCATTACGGTGAGGCGGCTCACGCCGGCGAGAACATGGCGGGCGTGCGGGGTATAGAGCACGCCGTCGGACACGAAGAAGATATTGGCGGCGGCGCCTTCGGCCACGCAGCCCCGGGGATCGAGCATGAGCGCGAAGGCCTGGGGGTCCCAGCGCCTGGCGTCCCGGCCGGCCAGGAAGTGCGGAAAGCGGTTGCGGTTTTTCGTGCGCGGATCGCAGCTCTGGTGGGAGGGGGCGCGGAAGCGCGCGGTGACCGCGTGGGTGCCTTCGGTGTAGGCTTGCACGTAGGCGCTGTAGGGCAGGGGGCAGGTGTAGGAGAGGATCGTGGGCGTGGTGTCTTCCTGGCCGAGCAGCGGCATGGGCCGGGTCCGGCCGGGCGTGACCTGGATGTTGCCCCAGAGGTCGTCTTCGGGGTCGGTGAGGTGTTCGTTGGCCTCGAGCACGGTATCGAGGATGCGCAGGAACGCCTCGCGGGTCAGCGCCCCGGCCAGGCCGGCGTAGCGCAGCGACCGTTCCAGGCGCGTCCAGTGCGCGTCCGGGGCGAACCACCGGTGCTTGAACGTGCGCAACGATTCGTACAGCGTTACCCCGTACAGGAACCCCATGTCGAACACGGAGATCCGTGCTTCGCTTTCGGGGACGAGGTTGCCGTTGATATAGACCTGTCGTTCCGTTTCCATCGTGACTCCTCAGCGGGGTTTGCGGATCCGGCTGGTTGCCTGGCCCGCCGGTCCCAGGGCGGCGCGGTCGCTTCCGGCCGCCTGCAGGACCGCGTCGGCGGTTTTGAAATGGGTTTTGGCGGTTTTCAGGAGCGTCCCGGGTCCGCGCCGGCGAACGAGCTCGGCGGCGGCGTCCCGGACGGCGGCGGAGGCGCCCTTGGGGAATTCGTGGTCGTACGTCTTGCCCAGGTCGATCAGGGCGCGCAGGAAAAGATCGCGGGCGATGACCGACGCGGCGGCGACGGCGATATCGGATTCGGCGCGGTGCCGTTGTTCGAGCGTGATGCGGCGTCCGTTCTTGAGCAGGGCGCGCTCGACCTGCTGCTTGCTGCCGAACTGGTCGGACACCGCGCGCGGGCAGTCGGGCACGGCTTCGAGCAGGTTCTCGATGGCGCGGGCGTGGGCCCAGGCGAGGATGCTGTTGACGTTGCGCATGCGGTGGTAGAGGCGGTTGTAGGCTTCGGGCCCGATCTTGACGGTGCTGAAGCGGCGTCCCAGCAGGCGGCGCAGATCGCGGCCCAGGGACAGGGCTTTGCGGTCGCTGGTGATGCGTTTGCTGTCCTTGACGTCCATCTCGCGCATCCGTGCGACGAGCGGCGGATCGACGTAGGCGGCGACGACGACCAGGGGACCGAAGAAATCGCCCTTTCCGCTCTCGTCGATGCCCATATGCGCGGCGGCCGCGTCGGGGGCGAGGAGATCCTCGTAGCCCAGCTCGGCCTTCCGGAGAATCAGCGGTTCGAGGAAAAAAGTGACAAAATCGGCGGCGCCCTTGCCCTGAATGAGGCATTTCCCGCTCTTGTAGAGGGCGATCCGGCAATTCTCGGTGTCGACGGCGATCCGCGTATGGTCCATCGGCACGGGCCGGTAGTTGCCCTGGCGCAGGTGGTCGAACAGGGCCTTCTGCTGGCCCGGGTTCAGGGCGAAGGTAAACGAGGTTTGTGGCGGCATGACGCAGAACGGTAGCAGAGTACGGGGGGCGGGGGCCACGTTTTTCTTATTGACTGGAGCGGCCGGGATGGGTAAAAGTCGCGATCGTAGTTCACAATCCCTTATTGGAGGTCGCTCATGAGGTCTGTATTCGCATGGTTAACTATCGCCCTGTGCGGGTTGCTCGTATCCGCTGCCGTGACGTACGGAGAGTCCATGGGGGGCGATCCCTTCGAGTTTTCCGTCTTTCTGCTCGGCGAATACACGGATAACCGGGACGCCGTGGAGGATAACGAGGAAGACAATTTCGACTTCATCGTCAAGCCGCGGATGGACGCCGTGGCCGACTGGGAGCGCACGATCCTGGATTTCTATTATGCGCCCGCGTTCCGGTATCGTTCGGATCCGACGGACGCCCAGGAGGACGGCGAATGGTACCATGATGCCGGCCTGAACCTGGACCACCGGCTGGCGCGGCGCCTGCGGGTCCGCGTTCACGAGAAGTTCGACTACACCGAGAACCCGGCGGTCGAAGACGGCGGGTCCCGGCTGGGCGAAGAGCGCCTCTTCCTGCTGAACAACGTGCGGGCGTCCCTGGTTTTCCAGGTGTCGCGGCAGGCGCACCTCGATGTCTACGGGCGGCACAAGTTTAAGTCCTATGACGACGACGCCGTGGGCGAACGCCTGGACGAAGAACGGGCCGACGGCGGCGTAAAGCTCTGGCACAGCCTGCAGCGCACGCAGTCGGTTTTTGTAGAGGGCCGCGGGTCCGCGTTTACGTACGAAAACCCGAACGGGATCGAGCGTGATTTCGACCTGGTGTACGGCGGCGTCGGCGTGGAAAACGTGTTCAGCGAGCACCTCAAGGGGAGCGTCACGGTCGGGTGGCAGTGGCAGGAGTTCGACGATCCCGGGCTGGACGAGCAGGATGCATTTTACGGGTTGGGTGTTCTGGAAGGGCAGCTCAGTCCGCGCACCCGGATGACCGCGGAGATCGAGCATGCGATCCGCGACGCGGACGCCTTCCCGTATGCGTCGCAGGAGTACACGTCGTATTACGGCGCGCTGGAGTGGGACGCGAGCGCGGCGGTGACGCTGGGCGTGTGGGGCCGCTACCTGGCGGGCAACTACGACGACTCGGCGCCGACGACGGCGCCGGTTGACGCGTTCAGCGGCAGCTTTACCGGCGGGGACGAGGATACGGTGGTGGCGGCCGTCGAGGCGGTGTACGAGGTGGACGACCAGACGGCGATTCGTTTGCGGCAGCATCTGGAGGATGTGGACTCCGACGTCAGCACATCGTTTACGAGAAACACGACGAGCGTAACGCTGTCGAGACATTTCTAGAGTTAAACGGGGAACGGGGTCGGATTCTGAAAGCTGGATTGGGCCGTTCGGCGCGGGGACGCGGACCGCGGCGGCCGAATGTAGCTTTTAGGATCTGACCCCGAACAGCGTATGGCCGAAACGCAGGACACGCTTCATTTCCTGGATTACTGGCGGGTGATACGGACCCGCAAGGAAATCATCATCGCGATCTCGCTGCTCGTGGTCGTCACGGGCGTGCTGATCACGTTTTCGATGCCGAGGGTCTACCGGGCCTCCTCGATCATCCAGGTCAAGGAGGAGCAGCCGGACGTGGACGTTTTCCGGGACGAGATCATGCGCTTCGATCCGCTTTTCCTGCGGACCCAGTTCGAGATCATCCAGTCGCGCCCGGTGATCGAGGAAGTCATCCGCCGCCGGGAGCTGAACGAGAAACTGGGCCGGGCGTACGGCTACCTGGAGGAGCTGGGCCCGCGCAGTTTCGAGCAGACCTACAAGATCCTGGCTTCGAGCCTGCGCGTGCAGCATTACCGCGACACGAACCTGATCGAGATCCAGGTGGACCTGTCGGAGCCGAAAGACACGGTGCGCGAGGAAGTGGCCGCCGTGGCCGACGAGATTGCCGTGGTGTTCCGGGATTTGAGCATGCGCCGCAGCCGGGAGGCCACGGAACGGGCGCTTACGGCCCTGCAGGAATCGCTGCAGGAACAGGAGCGCAAGGTCGAAGCGGCGGCCTCGGAGGTGGAGCGCATCCGCCAGGAGCAGAAGATCGACGTGTACAGTCCGGGCATGGGCGCCTTCGGCACGCTCGACAAGATGAGCGTGGCGCAGCTGGAGGCCATGCGCATCCGGGTCCGCACGGAACTGGCCCGCAAGGAGACGCGTTACCGGCTGATCCAGGGTCTGACGTCCGAGGAACTGCTTGACGCCGCCCCGTACGTGGTGGGGGATCAGCAGCTTGCCGCGCTGGTCGCGGAGAAGCGGATGGGCGAGGTCGATCTGAACCAGATGCTGCAGTCGCTGGGTCAGAATCACCCGGACGTGATGCGCCTCAAGGCGCGGATCGACGCGCAGAACGAGAAGATCAACGATGCGCTGGAGGGGCTGAAGCAGGGCGTGAAAGCCGATTACGAGGCGGAGAAGGCCTCCTACGAGATTATCCAGAACGAGCTCGAGGATATGAAGGCGCGGGAGCGGCGTGCGGAGGCCGAGCAGTACCGGGATTTCGAGCGTGCCCAGGCGGAGCTGGAGCGCTTGCAGCGGATCCGGGACGGACTGGAGATCCGGAATATCCAGGAGCAGATCGAGATGCAGATCCCGCGTACCACGGTGGAAGTCATCGCGCACGCGAAACCGCCCGAGGCAGGGGATTACGTCAGCCCGAAGAAGCTTTTGAATATTATTTTGAGCGTCCTGGTCGGGTTGGCGACGGGGGTCGGCCTGGCGTTCTTCGTCGAATACCTGGATACGTCGGTGAAGACGATCGAGGACGTGGAGCGCGACATGAACGTGCCGGTGCTCGGGGTTATCCCGCAGAAAGTCCTGCCGTTTATCGCCGAGGGCGCGGAAGCGTCGCACATGGAACCGTACCGCGTCTTGCGGACCAATATCCAGTTTTCCAAGAAACTGAAGGAGGGCGGCCGGGCCCTCTGTATCACGAGCGGCAGCGTGGGCGAGGGCAAGACGCTGACGGTGTTCAACCTGGCCTACGTCTGCGCCGAGCTCGGGGACCGGGTGTTGATTGTGGATTCGGACCTGCACCGCCCGCGGCAGCACAAGATCTTCGGGCTGCCCCGCACGGTGGGCATGGCCAACGTGTTGCTGGGCGAGTGCACGATCGAAGAGGCGATCGTCGAAACCCGGGTGCCGAACCTGAGCTTCCTGCCGAGCGGCAAGGTTGCATCGGGGGTGCACGGGCTGCTGGACAGCCGGCAGCTGGGCTCCATCGTGCAGTCGCTGCGCGAGCGTTTCGACTATGTCTTTTTCGACGCACCTCCGATCATTGGCGTGAGCGACGCGTCGCTGCTGGTCCGCGAAGTGGACGCCGTGCTGTTGGTGATCCAGCACCGGAAGTATCCCAAGACGGTATCCGTCCGGGCGCGCGACATGATTCACAACCTGGGCGCGACGCTGCTGGGCGTGGTTCTGAACAATATTAACATTTCCCGCGATTACTCGTATTATTATCACTACTCGTATCACTATTATTCCAAAGACCGGGAACGTTCGGCATGAGACGACGGGCCGGAAAACGGGTTGGCGGGACCGGCCGGGGCGCGGCCCGGGCGGCGTGCCTGCTGGCCGGACTGCTCGCGGCGGGCTGTGCCACGCGGGGCCCGCAGGGCCAGGTCGTGGAACGGTATGTTCCGGACATCGCCGAGCGCGACGTCTGGGCGTGGACCGGCGTAGCGCAGCCGGGCGCGCCGGGCGCCCGCCGCGGCGGGACGGCCCCGGCGGAGATGCTGGACCTGGACGACGAGGTGGCGGGGCTGCCGGACGCCGAAGACTCCACGCGCCCGATCCGGCGTGGCGACCGTATCGCGATTTACCTGCGCGGCATACCGCAGCCGGAGGACATTGTGGAAGTCGTCGACGACTTCGGGGAGATCACCCTGCCGCTGATCGGCACCCGGCTCGTGGAGGGCCTGACGACGGCCGAGGCGGAGAGGATGCTCGTGGATGCCTACGTGGGCGAGGGGTACTACCAGGAGGGGAAGATTAACGTGATCCTGGTGGCCGCCGAGGAGGAGTACTTCGTGCGCGGCGAGGTCAAGGGCTCGGGCCGTTACCGCCTGACGGGGGACATGACCCTGATGCAGGCCATCGCCACGGCGGGCGGCTACACGGATTACGCCCGGACGAGCCGGATCCGGATTCATCGCGGCGACGAAGTGCAGACCTACGACGCGCGGCGTATCGAGAGCCGCGCGGCGGAAGATCCTCTGATCAAGCCCGGGGACATTATCGTGGTGCCGCGCAAGATATTCTAGGGCCGGATGTGCGAAATCCGGGATCCAGGGCAACGGGGGCGGTTCTGGCGGCGTTATCCCTGTACGGCGCGGTTTACGGCGTGCGCGCCGGCCGGGCGCAGTGCCTCTACTGCGCCGCCCGGTTCGCCGCCGGTCCGGAGGCGGCCTTCGACAGGACGGCGGCGGCCTGCGAGCGCGCCTATCGCCTCTACCCGCACCAGTACGCGTTCTCCATCCTGGCCGCGGAACGGGCGTACTTCGACGTGCCGGAGGCGGAGCGCACCCCGACGCGGCTGGAGGCGGCGCGGCGCTGGTGCGAACGCGGGCTGGCGCAGAATCCGCACAAGCGCCGGCTGCACCTGCTGAAGGCCTACCTGCTGGCGCGCGAGAACCCGGCGGCGGGCGCCGCGTGGTGGGCCACGTACACGGACCGGCGGTTCTGGGACCCCTTCAACCATTCGGTCATGGCCGAGCTATGGGCCGCGGCGGGAGAATACCGCAAGGCCCGCGAGAGTCTGCGCTGGACGGAAGGGACGCCGTATTACAAGGAAACGCGCGCGCTGATCCGGGAAGCCTGGCGCCGGGAAGCGGCGGGCCCGCCCCCGCGGCCGGGCGATCAGGCAAACTCGATGCGGTAGCTGATGGCGTCGGGACCCGGCTGGGTCGTGACCTTGTCGGCGCTCTTGTTCAAGACGCGCTGCATGGCGCTGTTTTCGCGCAGCACCTCGGCGGTGAACCCCGTGATCCCGTTGCGCCGCGCCAGGCCGGTCAGGTAGTTCATCAGAAACGTTCCGATGCCGCGATTCTGCCAGTCGTCGCGGACGACGAAGGCGACTTCGGCCAGGTTGGTGCGCTCGTTCAGATAGTAACGGCCGATCGCGACGATATCTTCGCCGTGCGCCTCGGGCACGGTCCCCACGATGGCGACGTCGCTGCGATGGTTGATGTACACGAAATCCTGGATTTCCTTGCGGGGCAGGTGCTTGGCCCGGGACATGAAGCGGTAGTAAATGGTCTCCTGGGAGAGCGTGTAGAAGAGATCCCGCAGCGAGGGTTCGTCCGTGGGCCGGATGGAGCGGAAGTTGATCTGCGTCCCGTCGGAGAGCAGGTGGGTCGTACGGTATTCCGGCGGGCCGACGACGATCTTGCCTTCCACGTCGGCCAGTTCCTGCCGCAGGTACTTGGCCTCGATGGCTTCCTTGAGAAGCTGCGTGCGGAAGTCCGGATGCGCGATGGTGATGAGGGCCATGGCCCGTTCCTGGACGCTTTTCCCGTGGAGGTAGGCCACGCCGTGCTCCGTCACAACGTAGTGGACGTCGCCGCGGGTCGTGACGACGCCGGCGCCGGGGCTGAGGCGCGTGACGATGCGGGAGACCGTTCCGTTCCGCGCCGTGGAGGGCAGGGCGATGATGGCCTTGCCGCCGTGCGAACGCGCCGCGCCGCGGTTGAAATCGACCTGCCCGCCGATGCCCGAGTAGAACTGTGTCCCGAGCGAATCGGCGCAGACCTGTCCGGTGAGATCCACTTCCAGCGCCACGTTGATGGCGACCTGCTTGTGCTGCTGGCTGATCACATGGACGTCGTTCACGTACTCGGTGGGATAGAAGGCGAAATGCGGGTTGTTATCGAGATAATCGTAGAGCTTATGCGTTCCCATGCAGAAGCTGGCGACGATTTTCCGGTTGTCCAGGGTTTTGCGGGTGCCGGTGACGGCGCCGCTTTCGAGGAGGTCGATAATCGCGTCGGTAAACATCTCGGTATGGATGCCGAGTTCCTTCTTCTGCTTCAGGAACTCGGTCACCGCCTGGGGGATGCGGCCGATGCCGAATTCCACGGTGGACCCGTCTTCGACGAGGGCCGCGACGTATTCGCCGATACGGCGCGTTTCGGCGTCGGGCTCGGGGGGCGCCACTTCGATAAGGGGCGTATCCACGGGGACAAGGATATCCATGTCGTAGGCGTGCATCGTGCTGTCGCCGAGGGTGCGCGGCATGCGCGGATTGACCTGCGCGATCACCAGCCGGGCGTTCTCGGCGGCGCTTTTCACGATATCCACGGAGATGCCCAGGCTGCACATGCCCCGTTCGTCCGGCGGGGAGACCTGGATCAGGGCCGCGTCGAGGGGCAGGCGGCCGGACGAGAACAGGCGCGGTATTTCGGACAGGAAAATGGGGGTATAGTCGCCCAGGCCGGCCTGGATGATGCCGCGCACGTTCTCGGCGATGAAGAAGCTGTTGACCCGGAAGCACTGGGTCAGGTCGCGCGCCGCGTAGGGCGCGTCGCCGAGAGTCAGGAGGTGGATGATCTCCGTGTCGGCCAGCTCGCGGCTGCGCGCGGTGAGGGCCTGGACCAGGGCGAGCGGCTGGCCGCAGCCGGTCCCGATAAAGACGCGCTGCCCGGGCCGGATCTCCCTGACGGCGGCTTCGGGCGTGGCGATGAGGTCGGCGTACCGGGATTGCCACTCGGGATCGAATGACGGTTGTGTGTTCGAATCGGGCATGGTGTCGCGTTCCGTCAGCGGCGTGAAGGGGTTTTCGTTTCCTTGAGTCTGATGCGCGCATCCGCGGCGACGGAATCTTCTCCGACCCGCCCCACGATGAAGGGGTTGATATCCATTTCCGCGATGCAGTCGAAATCGGTGGCCAGCTGGCTGATGCGCTGGAGGGCCTCGGCGATCGCGGAGAGGTCGACGCTGCGCTGGCCGCGCACGCCCTTGAGCAGCGCAAACGACTTGGTGCTCTCCAGCATCTGCATGGCTTCGTCGGCCGTGATCGGCGCGATATGGAAGGTGACGTCTTTCATGACTTCCACGAAAATACCCCCCAGGCCGAACATGAGCATGGGCCCGAATTGCGGATCGCGCGTCATGCCCAGGATGACCTCGCGCCCGCGCCCGCACATCTTTTCGATGTACACGCCGGTGATCGAGGCCGACGGCACGGCCTGCCGGATGCGCATCATCATCAGGTCGAACGCGTCGCGGACCTCTTCGGGCGAGGCAAGGTTGAGGCGCACGCCGCCGATATCGGACTTGTGGACGATATCGGGGGACATGATTTTCATGGCGACGGGGTAGCCGATTTTTTCGGCCTGTTCGACGGCGTCGCCGGAGGTGGCGGCGGCGTCGCCGGGGGGCACCGTAAAATCGTAAGCGCGCAGGATGTCCTTGGCGAACGCTTCGCCCACCTGCCACTGGCGGGTGCGGACGTGGCGGCGGATGATGCGCTCCACGCGCCGCCGGTTGACGGGAAAACGGGTCACGACCCGGGGCGGCCGGCGGAGCCAGGCGTTGTACTCGCACATGGCCTTGAGGGAGGCGATGGCGCGTTCCGGCGAGGGGTAGTCCGGCACGCCGGCCGCGGTCAGGAGGCGGCGCGCCTCGCCGACGTCTTCGCCGCCCATGAAGGAGACCAGGATGGGCTTCTCGCGGGACGCGCGGTCCGCGATGGCCTGCGCCGTGGCGGCCGGCTCGGTCACCGCCTGCGGGGTGAGCAGGACGACGCAGGCGTCGACGCCGGGATCTTCCAGCGCGGTTTTCAGGGCGGCGGCATAACGTTCGGCATCGGCGTCGCCCAGCACGTCGATGGGGTTCGCGACGCTGGCGGCGGGCGGCAGGAGGGCTTTCAGGGCGTCGGAGGCCGCCCGGTCGAGTTCGGCCATGGTCATCCCGGCGCCCTCCACGGCATCGGCGGCCATAATGCCCGGCCCGCCCGCGTTGGTAATGACGGCCACGCGGTTGCCGGCGGGGAGCGGCTGCATGGCGAAGGCGGTGGAGAAGTCGAACATGGCTTCGAAGGTGTCGGCCCGGATCACGCCCGCCCGCTTGAACGCGGCGCCGTAGGCGATATCCGCGCCCGCCAGGCTGCCCGTATGCGAGGACGCGGCCTGGACGCCGGCCCGGGTGACGCCCGACTTGAAGATCACGACCGGCTTGCGCGAGGCGGTCCGTTCGGCCGCCTTGATGAAGGCATTGCCGTTGGCGATGCTTTCCAGGTAGCCGACGATCACGCGCGTCGTCTCGTCGCCGGCCAGGGCGGTCAGGAGGTCGGTTTCGTCCAGGTCCGCCTTGTTGCCGATGCTGATGAGCTTGGACAGGCCGAGGCGGCGCTCCGCGGCCGTGTCGAGGATGGCCGACATCAGCGCGCCGGACTGGCTGATGAAGGAAATGGCGCCGCGTTCCGGAAACTTCTTCGCAAAAGACGCGTCCATGGGACGATGCGTGTTGATGACCCCCAGGCAGTTGGGGCCGAGCAGGCGGACCCGCGCGGCGCGGCACTGTTCCGCGATCCGGCGCTCCGCCTCCGCGCCCGCTTCGCCGACCTCCTTGAAGCCGGCGGTAATGACAATCACGGCCCCCGCGCCGGCCCGCACGGCATCGCTAACCGCATCCGGCACGGCGGCAAAGGGGACCACCACGATACAGAGATCGACGGGCTTGCCGTACGCTTCCAGGCTGGCGTAGCAGGGCAGGTCGAGAATGGATTCCGCCGACGGATTGACGGGGATCACGGCGCCGGGAAAGCGGCTGCGGAGCAGGTTGGCCAGAATGGTATGACCCACCTTGCCCGCCGACCGGGAGGCGCCGACGACGGCTACGGATTCAGGTTCAAGCAGCGGGTCATTCTTCACTTGCGGTTCTCTTTCGATGCGTCTAGAGTGTCGCGGTTATATTCCGAAATCAAGTCGAATCGTTAAATTCTTAACAAAAAACCAAGAGGAGCATCATGGCGGAAAACACTAAGCAGGCAGCGGCGTCCGAAGGCAAGCGAATTCCGCCTCCCGCGGACTTCGCGGCGCAGGCGCACGTCACGTCAGTCGAGGCATACGAGAAGATGTACCGGCGCTCGGTCGAGGATCCCGAAGGATTCTGGGGGGAGATCGCCGAGCAGTTCGTCTGGAAGGAAAAATGGAGCCGCGTGCGGGACTTTACGTTCAAGCGGCCGGTGTCCATCAAGTGGTTTACCGGGGCCAAGACGAACATCACGGTGAACTGCCTGGACCGGCACCTGGAGTCGCGCGGCGACCAGACGGCGCTGATCTGGGAGGGCAACAACCCGGGCGAGGACAGCACCTTCACGTACAGGGAGCTGCACGCCGAGGTGTGCAAGTTCGCGAATGCCCTCAAATCCCTGGGGGTGAAGAAGGGCGACCGCGTCTGCCTGTACCTGCAGATGATTCCGCAGCTTCCGGTGGCCATGCTGGCCTGCGCGCGCATCGGCGCGATCCACTCGGTCGTGTTCGGCG
>JAFGIZ010000109.1 GCA_016929365.1 Lentisphaerota bacterium | reverse complement strand
CATTTCCCTTCGTTGCGTTGTTTTCCGCCCGGGTTCTGATCCCGTTCTTCCGGCGCGGGACCATCACCTCGGCCTACGGCTACTTGAACGCGCGGTTCGGCCGTTCCGTTTCCTACTACGCGGCCGCGGTGTTTCTGCTCATCCAGGTGGTCCGGATCAGCAGCATTCTCTTCCTGATCTCCCTGATCGTGCAGTCGGTCACCGGCCTGCCGTTCTTCGCCTGCCTGCTGCTGGCGGGCGGCATCACGGCGCTGTACACCGTCGGCGGCGGATTCGATGCCGTCATCTGGACCGATGTGTTGCAGACGCTCACGCTGGTTACGGGCGCGGGGATCCTGATCGGTGTGGCGGCGTTCCGCACGGCAGGCGGACTGGGACAGCTGCTTGAAGTCGCATGGGAACACGGCAAGCTGTCGTTCCTCCGCGACCTGAATCCCGACACCGGCCTGCTGGAACCGCTGGCCGGCGGGTGGTCGCTGGAACACAAGACGTTCCTGATGCTGCTGATCGTCGGGATCGTACAGTTCATGAACGCGCAGTTTCACCAGACCACGGTACAGCGCTGGTGTTCGGCGAAAAGCGCCAAGGAGTCCCGGCGCGCGATCGCCGTGCTCGGGATCAGCGCGATACCGGTATGGGCCGGGTTCATGCTGGTCGGCACCGTGCTCTGGGCGTTCTTCCGCCTGCATCCGGACCCGCGGGTGACGGAGATGTTGACCGGGGTGCGCAAGGCAGAGGAGATCGTGCCGTACTTCCTGACGCGTTTCGTGCCCGCCGGCTGGGCCGGGCTGGTGATCGCGGGCGCCATGGCCGCGGCGATGTCGTCCCTCAGTTCCAGCATCAACGCCGCCGGCATGGTCTGGGTGCGCGATATCTACGCGCCGGGCATTGCCAGACACAAGTCGGATAAACACTACCTGGTGGTCGGCTTCATGGCGTCGGCCGCCGTGTCCCTGCTCATGCTCGGCGGGGCCTGGCTGTTCTACAGTTCGAGCATCAAGACCCTGAACGAAATATCCATTCTCCTCGCCAACATCTGCGGCGGCGGCATGCTGGCGGTCTTTTTGTTCGGCATCTTCACACGCCGCGGCGATTCGCGGGCCGTGTGGCCCGCGTTGATCGCCAACGGCGTTTTTGTCGTCTGGCTTGTACTCAGTCACCGGGAACAGGCCATCCCCTACTCCCTGCCCGTGAGCCTCTATTACAGCGCGCTGATCGGAAACGCCGTGACGTTCGTCGTCGCCCTGCTGGCCAGCCTGATCTTCGCGGCGGAGAAGCGGGACCTCACCAACCTGACGGTATGGGACCAGGAGTCCACTCCTCTGGTATAATATGAAAAAAGGGAAAGGGACGGGACAACGCGGGAGAACACGGAGTGACGGTCGGCACCCTGCCAAAAGGACAGTTACACAAGGACACGTTCTGACAGCTCTGGCACGACACGACAGACAACCGGGAGGCAGTTATGAAATCGTCGCGACGGTTTTTTGTGCTATCGGCAAGCATGGTGTGGCTCGGCATGGCGGCTGCGCTGCACGCTGAGGAGGCGTCCATGCCCGCGTCTGCACCGTACGTGATGTTCAATTACGACGGCGGTTACTTCTGGATCTGGCCGGACTACCCGATGACGGAAGCAGGGGCACGCAAGGTCATCGAGGTTTACGAGAACACGCCGGTCACGCACCTGATGATGTGCACCGGGGGACAAATGCTCTCGTACGAAAGCGAACGGTTCTCCAAGCTGAGCGATATCACCGATGAGCAGCTCGAAGCGGCGAAACAGAACAAGGCGCTGTGGTCTGAGCGCCATGCCGGGCGGGTACGGAATCACCGCCTCCTGGCGGAGCGGGGTGTCGATCCCTTTACGGTCTGGATCGATGAAGCCCGCAGGCGCGGCATAGCACTGTGGTTGAGCCGGCGCATGAACGACCTGCATTTTGTCCATGACTATGATCATCCGGTTCACAGCCGTTTCTGGAAGGACCGCAGCCGCTGGGCGGACCCGAGCGGGACGTCCTGGCGCAAGTACCTCGATTTTGGTCGGGCCGAGGTTCGTGAGTGGGCCTTCGACGTGCTCCGCGAACACCTGGAGCGGTACGACCCCGACGGGCTGGAACTGGATTTCGTGCGGGGGCCGTTCTATTTCCGGATGGATCAGGCCGAACAAGGAAAGACGGTAATGACGGAGTTCATCCGCGACGTTCGCGAACTGACAGAGGAAGGGTCGCAGAAACGCGGCCACACGATCGAATTGGGGGTGCGGGTCGGCACACGGCCTGAGCTGGTCGAGGTACTGGGCCTGCTGCCCGCGGCGTGGGCGCAGGAGGGGCTCATCGACCAGATCGTACTGTCGCCGTTCTACAACAGCAACGACATGGATATACCCGTGGAGGCGTGGGAGGCGCGCATGGGGCCCGAGGCGCGGGCGCGCATCCGGCTGGTCTGCGCCTGCGACGTGAACCTGCAGGCGTACAAACAGGACATGAAGTACCGCAAGACGTTCGTGCGGCCGGACCTGGCGGCGCAGGTCGGTTTCGCGGCGGCCGCGCTGCACCGCGGGGCGGACGGAACCTACTGGATGAACTACGAAGCGCCCCCGAAATTCAACCGCATGGGCGGCGCACTGGTCGACCTGCCCTACCCGGAGTTCGTGCGCACGATCGGCCAATCCGCGGAAGAACTGGCGCGTTATCCCCGGCGGATCGTCGTGACGTGGCCGGACGTGGTACCGGAAAACCGGCGGGCGCCGCAGCAGTTGCCGCAAACGGTGACGCCGGGCACGCCGGTGTCGGTAGAGCTTTACACGGGCCCGGCGCCCGCGGAAGGCGACGCGGTGGAGGTGTACGCCCTGGCGACGAACGCGGACGGGAAAACGCCGGACTCCGTCGCCGTGACAGCGCAAATCAACGGCGGCAAGCCGGTCCGCGGCAAGGCCGCGGCCTACCGCGAGAACGCCCTGCACATCGGCCGGGCCGTGTCGTTCCCGTTTTCCGCCGGCGCCCTGGCGGAGGGGCGGAACGAGGTGTCCTTTGCCTCCGCCGCGGCGGACGCCGCGCCGGTGGAGCTGCGGTGGATCGAGATCGGCATCACGCCGGCGCCACGAGAGAATCCGTGAGCGCGCTCGCGGTTACTTCCCCCCCGCGGGATGTTTCACGACGAAGATCTGGTCATGCGTTTCGCCGCCTCCAAACACCGGGCGGGTGTAGGCAATGCGGCGCCCGTCCGGCGAGAACGCGCAGGCCAAGGCGTTGGGCGCTTCCGCCTCCGCGGCCCGGGGCGTCAGCCGGGTCGCT
>JAFGIZ010000108.1 GCA_016929365.1 Lentisphaerota bacterium | reverse complement strand
GCCGCCGGGTCGCACGACCCGCACCTGCTCGCGCATGACCTCCAAGGGGTCGGGCACATTGCGCAGGAGGTACCCCGAGACCGCCGCGTCGAAGCTACCGTCGCGGAAGGGCAAGCGGCGCGCATCGCCGCAGCACCACGAGATCCGTCCCGTGCGGTCCCCGCGCCGGCCGACCGCCAGCATGCCGAGCGAGGAATCAACCGCCGCCACGTGCAGACGCACATCACCCTGCAGTGCCGTGAAGGCGAGCTCGCCCGTTCCGGCGCCGACGTCCAGCAGATACCCGCCGGGCGGCAACCCTGCCGCGCGAATCGCCGCGCGCCGCCAGGCGCGGTCACGTCCGAGGGTCATCACGCTGTTGGCCAGGCGATAGCGCCGCGCGATGCGGTCGAACATCGCGCGCACCCCCGCCGGTGTCGGCGGCTCACCCAACGTAGTGCTCCCGGAGGGCGCGCACCATGGACTCCTGGTCCAGGACGCCGCCGGTTTCGCGGATCGAGTGCATCGATAGCATCGGGCTGCCCACATCGATGGTGGGGACGCCGAGGCGCGTCGCGGTCATGGGGCCGATGGTGGAGCCGCAGGCCAGGTCGGTTCGATGGACATAGCGCTGCACCGGAACGCCGCCGCGCTCAGCGCACTGCTCGAACCAGTGGGCGGTTTCAGGGCTGGTCGCATAGCGCTGCTGGGCATTGATCTTGATCACCGGGCCCCCATTCAACAACGGCCGGTGCTGCGGGTCGTGAAAGTCGGCGAAATTGGGGTGCACGGCATGGGCGCCGTCGACCGACACGAGCAGGCTGCGGGCGAGGGAGCGATGCCAATCCTCCCGGCTTGCCCCGTCGCGCACGGCGATGCGCTCCAGGGTCACGTCCATGAAACGCGATCCCGCCCCGGCCAGCGTCTGCGAGCCGACTTCCTCGCTGTCGAAAAGCGCGGCGACGCAGGTTGCCGCCGGCGGATCGCCGACCCTCAGCAGGGCGTTCAATACCGCGTGCGTGCCCGCCAGGTTGTCGATGCGCGCAGCGAAGATGAACTCCTCGTCCAGTCCCCCGAAGGTGGCCGGCTGCAGGTCGACGACCTCGAGGTCTGCCGCAACGACCTCGTTGGCATCGAGCCCCGCCTGCTCGGCCAACAGGGTCGACACACTGCGCGGATCGAAGGCCTCTTTCGCGCCCAGGCCGCAGATCGGCGGGAGGTGTTGCTGCTTGTTGAGGACGAGACCCTTGTCGTTGACCTCGCGATTGAAGTGGATCGCGAGCTGCGGGATGCGGCATAGCGGACGGTCGCCGCGCACCAGCACGGTCCGCAGGCCGCCGCCCGCATCCTTCAGATGGAGCCGCCCCGCCAGGGTCAGGTCACGGTCGGTCCAGCTCGCCAGCAGGGGACCGCCGTAGACCTCGACGCCGAGCTGCACGTAACCGTTGGCCGCATAGGGGGCATTCGGCTTCAAGCGCAGGCCGGGAGCATCCACGTGCGCCCCGGCGATGCGGAAGCCGGCCGCCGGCAGCGGCTCGCTGCCGATAATCGCCGCGATCACCGAGGTATGGCCGCGCACGATGAAGTACCGGCCGCCGGGCGCGAGCTGCCAGGCATCGGCTTCCCTGAGGCGTTGAAATCCGGCCGTCTCGAGACGCCGGCCGACCTCGGCCACGGCGTGCGCCGCGGTGGGCGAAGCGTCGATGAACTGCAGCAGGTCGTGCGCGGTGGCGCGAAAGTCGTCCGGTGTCATGATGAGGTCACCCCTTGCTCAGGTCCGTTTTCTTGTCGTGTTTCTTGTCGCGCGGCCGCACCAGGCCGGCGGCCGGCAGGCCCGGAGGCGCGCAGCCGCGGCGCCCAGACGAGGGCCACGACGCGCGCCGGCCCGCGGCCGCCAGCATACCCAGCGACGGGCTCGGATGGAAGGTTGCGGATCGCGGCGCCGATCGCGGCTGTTGGGGATCGCGGCGTTGCCGGGCGGCCTGCCCGGGATGGGCATGGATGCCCGTGGACCGCCCGGACCGTCTCGCCTAATCTCCCGGCGTGATGCAGACACGCGCCATCCTCATCGAGCGGCTGGGGCCCCCCGGGGTCCTGGTGGAGCGCGAGGTCGCACTGCGCCCGCCCGGTCCAGGGGAGGTGCACGTGCGCGTCCTCGCGGCCGGCGTCAACTTCGCCGATCTGATGATGCGCATGGGCCTCTATGGCACGGTGCCCCCACGGCCCTTCAGCCCAGGCTTCGAGGTGGCCGGAGAGATCGTGCGGACGGGCGCCGACGCGGGCGCCTGGCAGCCCGGCGAGCGCATCATCGCGCTGATGCGCCACGGCGGCTATGCACGCGACGTCGTCCTGCCGGTGGATCAGCTGTTCCCCTGGCCGGGGCAGCTTGAGCCCGCGCAGGCGGCGGCGCTGCCGGTCGTGTTCCTTACCGCCTGGATTTGCCTCTTCCGCGCCGGAGCCGCGCGAGCGGGCGAAACGGTCCTCGTGCTGGGCGCCGCCGGGGGCGTGGGCACCGCGGCTGTACAGCTCGCCCGGCGCGGCGGACTGCGCGTGTTCGGGACCGCCGGAACACCCTCCAAACGCGACTTTGTCGAGGCGCGCCTGGGGGCGGAGGCCTGCTTCGATTCGGCCGGCGACTGGGAGTGTCAGTTGCGCGCGACGATCGGCCCGCGCAACCTCGACCTGGCGCTGGATCCGGTGGGCGGCGGGGCGACCCGCGCCTGCCGCCGGCTGCTCGCGCCGCTCGGACGCGTGGTGTTCTATGGGTTGAGCCAGGCCGCTCCAGGAGTGCGCCGCAACTGGTTGCGCGCGGCCTGGGCTTATCTGCGCACGCCGCGCATCCATCCCCTCGACCTCGTCGCGCCCAATCAGGGTGTCCACGGCGTCCATCTCCTCCACCTCGGCTCGCGGGAGCATGTGTTACGCGAGGCCTACGCCGCGATGCTGCCGGATTTCGCGTGCGGCGCGCTCTTCCCGGTGCTGGACCGCTGTTTTCCGCTGTCCGCCGCGGGTGCTGCGGCCGCACACGTGCATCTGCACCAGCGTCGCAACCTGGGCAAAGTGGTATTGACGCTCGATGCTCCGCCCGCAGGCGGTGCACTGGGTGACGGGCCGAGTCATACGGCAGCGCGGCCGCTCCGAGTGGGCCCTGGTCTCCGGCCGGCACCGCCGCCGATTCCTTGATTTCTCGGCCGCGGTC
>JAFGIZ010000107.1 GCA_016929365.1 Lentisphaerota bacterium | reverse complement strand
CTGCCCGGGGCGGCCTTGTTGCCGGAGGGGGCCGGGGGGGACGTGTTCGCGGCGCCCCTGGCGGGGCGGGACGGGCGGCGGGGCGTGCTGCTGGTCGCGGCGCCGCGGGGGACGGCGTTTGATCGGCCTCAGCTCGCGCTCCTGGACGCGCTCGTCGAGCCGTTGTCCGCGGCGTTTTCCAACGACCGCCAGCTCAAGGACGTGGCGGTGTTGCGGGCGGCGGCGGAGGCGCGCAGCGAGTCGTTATTGAACCGCCTGGGCCGCCGGGAGCCGGGCGAGGTGATCATCGGGGTCGCGTCGGGGCTGCGTGAAGTCATGGAACGGGTCGCGCTGGTCAGCCGGACCGACGCGCCGGTCTTGATCTTCGGAGAAACGGGGTCGGGCAAGGAAGTGGTAGCCCGGGCCATCCATGGCCGGTCGCGCCGCGTGCAGGGTCCCTTCATTCGCGTCAACTGCGGCGCGATTCCGCACGAGCTGATCGACTCGGAATTGTTCGGCCACGAGCACGGCGCGTTTACGGGGGCCGTGAAAACGCGCAAGGGCTGGTTCGAGCGGGCGGACGGCGGCACGCTGCTGCTGGACGAGGTGGCGGAACTCCCCCCGCCGGCGCAGGTCCGGCTGTTGCGTGTGCTGCAGGACGGGCGCATCGTCAGGGTCGGGGGACACGAGGCGATCCATGTGAACGTGCGCATTATTGCCGCGACGCACCGGGACCTGGCGGCGATGACGGCGCGGGGCGATTTTCGCGAGGACCTCTGGTACCGGCTGGCGGTGTTTCCGCTGGTCTTGCCGCCGCTGCGGAACCGGCGGGACGATATCGCGCCTCTGGCGCGGCATTTCGCGGAGCGGGCGGCGCGGCGGTTCGGCTTGCCGGTCTGCCCTCCCTCCACGGCCGACGTCCGGCTGCTGAGCGCATACGACTGGCCGGGCAATGTGCGCGAGCTGGCGGCGGTCATGGACCGGGCGGCGATCCTCGGGGACGGCGCGGGATTGGCGGTCGCGCAGGCGCTCGGGGCGCCGGGCCCGGGTGTCGGGGGCCCGGCGCGGGGCGGCGAGGCCGTCTCGGCGCCGCCGCGGGGGGCGGAAGCGCTGCGGCCGCTGGACGAGGCGATCCGCGAGCATATCCGCACGGCCCTGCGGGCCGCGGGAGGGCGGGTGGAAGGACCGCGCGGCGCGGCGAGGCTGTTGCAGGTTAACCCGAACACGCTGCGCAGCAAGATGCGCAGGCTGGGCGTCCGCCGGACCGGGACTGCGGGAGACGTGTAGCCGTCGGGCGGTGTTTGGCCTTGTGTCCGGATTCGAGCTTCTGGCATGATGCAGCCGTTTACCAGGGGCCCTCATAGCGGAAAGGACAAGCATGCAGGTTCCATTTGTCGATCTGAAGGCCCAGTACCGGGCGCTCGAGGGAGAGATCGTTCCCGCCGTGACGGCGGTCATGGAGCGCGGCGATTTCATCATGGGCCGGGCCCTGGAGGAATTCGAAAGCGCGTTCGCGGAGCTGATCGGGACGCGCTACTGCTTCGGCGTCGCGTCCGGGACCGACGCGCTGCACCTGGCCCTGTGCGCGGCCGGCATCGGGGCGGGCGACGAGGTGCTCGTGCCCGCGAATACCTACATTGCCACGGCGCTGGCGGTGAGCGAGGCGGGCGCGCGGCCGGTGCTGGTGGATGTCCGGCCGGACACGTTCAACATGGACCCGGAGCAGCTCGACGGCGCGTTGAGCGAACGGACGCGCGCCGTGCTGCCCGTGCACCTCTACGGTCAGCCGGCCGACATGGCGGCGATCGGGGCGTTTGCCGAACGCCACGGGCTGCAGATTATCGAGGACGCCTGCCAGGCGCACGCGGCGGTCCGGGACGGGACACGGTGCGGGGCGTTCGGCCGGCTCGGCACGTTCAGTTTCTACCCGGGCAAGAACCTGGGCGCGTACGGCGACGGGGGCGCCATTACGACGGACGACGCGGAAGCGGCCGAACGGATCCCGATGCTGCGCAACTACGGGCAGAAAGTGAAATACGAGCATCTCATGCGCGGCGGCAACAGCCGGCTGGACACGCTGCAGGCGGCGATACTGAACGTGAAGCTCAAGCACCTCGAGGACTGGTCCCGCGCGCGTTTCGCGCATGCCGTGCGCTACACGGAACTGCTGGGAGACGTGGACGAGGTCGGGCTGCCCGCGTTTGATGCGTCTGCGCCGCTGTCGCACGTGTTCCATCTTTTCGTGATTCGTGTGCCGCAGCGGGACGCGCTGCTCGCCTTCCTGAAGGAGCGCGACGTGTCCTGCGGCATTCACTATCCCATTCCGATCCACCTGCAGCCGGCTTACGCGGACCTCGGGTATGCGCCGGGGGCGTTTCCCGTGACCGAGCAGGCGGCGGGCGAGATTCTGAGTCTGCCCATGTTCGCGGAGTTGACGGACGCGCAGATCGCCTACGCGGCGGAGAGCATCAAGGCGTTTTTCGCAAAGGGCTGATGCACGCGCCGGTCCTGGTTACGGGGGGCACGGGTTTTGTCGGGTCGCACCTGGTGCGGCGTCTGGCTGAAGCAGGGGCGCCGGTGCACCTGGTGGTCCGGGAGGGATCGGACCGCGCGGTCCTGGGCAAAGCCGGGGCGCGCGTGCACGCGCACGTGCACGACGGAACGCTGGAGGGGATGGCGGCGATCGTTTCGGCGGTCAATCCCGGTTGTGTCTATCACCTCGCATCCTGTTTTGTGGCCGAACACCGGCCGGAGGACGTCCCGGCGCTGATCCGGAGCAACCTGGCGTTCGGCGCACAGCTCCTGGAGGCCATGGCGGGCGCCGGTTGCACGCGCCTGGTGAACACGGGAACGGCCTGGCAGCATTATGGGAATGCCGCGTATGATCCCGTCAATTTGTACGCGGCGACCAAGCAGGCGTTCGAGGACCTGCTGGCGTTCTACGCCGCGGGGCGGAAGTTCCGGATCATCACGTTGCAGTTATTCGATACGTACGGCCCGGGCGACCGGCGGCGCAAGCTGTTGCGCGTGCTTCTGGACGCCGCGGCGAGCGGTGCGCCGGTGGACATGACGGAGGGCGGGCAGCGGCTGGACCTGGTGCACGTGGACGACGTGGCGGAGGCCTTCCGGCTGGCCGGGGACCGGACGGAGGCGCTGCCTGCGGGAACACACGAGGTGTACGGGGTCGCGACGGGGCGTCCCCGGTCGTTGCGGGAGATCGTGGAGATATTCCAGGCGGCGCGGGGGGCGTCGGTGCATGTGCGCTGGGGGCGGCGCGCGTACCGGGAGCGCGAGGCCATGCAGCCGTGGACCGGCTATGCGACGCTGCCGGGCTGGGCGCCCCGCGTGACGCTCGAAGCAGGCCTGCGGACGCTGTAAGCGCGTGCGCCGGGAGGAACGACGGCCGCGGGCGGGGGCCGGCCGCATTTTTCCGCTTGTCAGGAACCGATGGATCGGCAAGAGTAACGCATCGGCGGGCGTGGTTGCCGCGCGAAACGTTCAAGAGAAGGGACACGGTCATGGCAGAAGAAGCAAACGAGATGGAAGGTCAGCAGGGTTCTGCGGTGCCTCCGGCGGAGCCGGTCGCGCCGCCGCCGGAAACGCCGGCGGTCGAACCGGCTCCCGCGCCGGCCGCGGGCGGGGACGATATGGAGGAGGGCAAGGTGTTTGCCATTCTCTCCTATGCGTTGTCGTTCCTGGGGCTGCCGTTTTTCCTGATTCCGCTGATCATGCGGAACAACAGTTTCTCGCTGTATCACGCGAAACAGTGCCTCATGCTGTGGCTGGCGGGGCTGGCGAGTTGGGTAATATCAGGGATTTTGGCGGCTACAGTGGTTTTGGCTTGTATGGTGCCTGTCGTGGTCTTGGCAGTTGGAATTTTCTGCCTGGTCCTCAACATCATCGGCCTGATCAACGCCGTTAATCTGCGGATGCAGCCGCTGCCGGTTATCGGCAAGTGGGCCGAGGACTGGTTCAAGGGCATCCGGAAGGTCTGAGCCGTCCGGCGGCTCGGGGTTTCAGGGCCATAGCTGCGCGGCGGCAAAGCCCGCGGCGTAGGCGAGGTAGGCCAGTGCCAGAAGCGCGTGGAGCCGGAGGTCTGTCCGGATCAGGCGTGCGGGCGCGTCGCGGCGGCGGGTGGCGATCAGCACGGCGATGCGGTAGAGCGTTTCCGCGGCCAGCAGGGCGGCCACGGGGAGGCTGAGCGGATTCCAGGTATGTGCCGCGGCAGGATCGCCGTGCAGAAGGGCGCCGATCCCGCGGGTCAGCCCGCAGAGCGGGCAGGGCCGGCCGAACCAGCGTTGCGAGGCGCAGGTGAGCAGGGCGCCCGGCAGGACGCGGTGCAGCAGGGGGAGCAGGAGGGGCTGGGCCGCGCCGTAGAGGGCGAACGCGAGGAAGGCGAGGGAAACCGCGCGGTAGCGGCGGGTTTGCGGTTTCGGGTCCCGGGTCTCGAGTTTCGGGTCTATCATCGGGCGTGGCGTTGACTGTCACAGCGATGGGTACAGTGCCGCAAATACTAGCTTGACGGCCGCGCGTATTAAAAGCACAATAGCGTCAATGTTCGGGGGCGATACGGTTTCGACGTGTTGGTAGAAGCCGTGGTTGCGTGCCGAGGACGCCTGGTTGGCCTCGTAAATCATCCGGGCAAAACAACAAGTGCTGACGAACAGTTAGCTCTCGCGGCTTAAAGACCGCGACGTCTTCACGCTGATGTCTGCTAAGCGATGAAGGCGACGACAGCAGGCTAGTCCCTGGAGTGGGCGACCGGCTTCCGGGGCGAAACTTTAACGTGGACGCTGGCCGTCCGGGTGGCCTGCCTGCCGGCAGCTCGGCCGGTGAGACTGTAAAGACAGGACACGCACGTAGAGGCCGCGGTGACGCCTTCGCGGACGGGGGTTCGATTCCCCCCGCCTCCACCATCTTGCAACGCAAGGACTTACGACAATCGCGAAGGGCGGTTTACAACCGCACTTACAACGCGTCCGGCTAAATGCGAGGAAATGCGAGCATGTCGGGCGTTCGCCTTTTCTCGGGATCGTTCCGGCTATTTCGGGCTTTTTCCGGGTATTCCCGGCTATCGCCGTCTCGATGCGTCGCGGCGCGTCCGCGAGCGTCGCGCGGGCGGTCGCCGGCGGTGCGGTGAGCGCCGCGAACAGGCACACCATTTCAAACGTGATCAAGGCTGTTCAACCTTGGTCAACCTTCCCGGCGGGCGTCGGCTTCCGGTGATCGGAAGCCGGTAGCGTGCCGGGTTCCGTGGAACGGAAAGCCCCCATCCCCCCAGTTGCGCGCGTCCCCCTTCCCCCGTCCGGGCCGGATCGCGCGTGTTCGGCAGGGACTCCGCAACGGTCTTGCAGAGCTGTTGCACGGCGTGTGCCGCGACCGTGCAAAGGGGGTATGCCATGACAAGGGCCGGGGCGGGATCGTCGCTTGTGCAGCGTCCTGGGCGGCCGTTTCGGCGGCGTCCGGCCACGGCGGGCCGATTTCCAGACCTTGGAAGATTCTGAGCGCGTTTTTCCAGACGTTGGAAACGCGCCAGGGCGCGCGTAGTGCGTCGCGTGCTCGTCAGAAAGTGATTACTTTGTCACTCTCGACAACCCACTGTGCCAGTTCGGGCATGGTGGACTTCTCCGCCCCGTCGAAGTAGGGGTGGTTCTTGTAGATACCACAGCGAGCCATGCAGGTTCCGCAAACCTTGACGGGGATGCCGTTGCCGATCAGTTCCTTGAGCATGGCCGACAAGTCTTGGTCATAGTTCTCGGGGGGCTTGCAAACATCACGTGCCATGTCTACGGAATCATTCATGAGGAAGATTCTCACGTCCTGTCCAGCTTCGCGGAGCTTGTCGGCCAAGCGCAAACCGTTCCATGTCACGTCGGTGTTGTCATAGGGTTCACGGTTGAAGATGATCAGCACTTTCATTCTGTCCGCCTTTCGGTTGTGTCTCTGAATGAAAGACGTTCATACAAAGAGAAAGCCCAAAAGTCGAGGGAATAGCAGCTGCTCCGTGCGGCCGGGGGCCTGTGAGCGCCGGGCGGGGCTTCGTGGCCGCGTAGCGGACACGGCCACGACCGCCCCCGCCGCCGTGTTCGCCGTGATCGGTTTGACTTGCCGGGCCTCCATCGTTCCAGGCCGTTCGATCCATCCGCGCGCGCCGTCGCGCGCGGCAAGATGGGGCTGGCGCGGGACGTGCCCGCGTAGCGATGCACGGGCCGTGCCGGCTTCGGGGTGTGGGGTGTTGCCGGGCTTGATGCTGAGGACGGGCGCGGCATCCCGTAGCGGTTGCCGT
>JAFGIZ010000106.1 GCA_016929365.1 Lentisphaerota bacterium | reverse complement strand
CCTGCCGCTTCACCATGTAATTCACGAAACGCGGATATTCGATGTCGTGGTTGCCCGGCGCCATGAACCATGGGAACAGCCCAGGCAAGGAGCGTGGATTGTCCAGCCAGGCCGCCCGGTAGGAGGCGTCAAAGACCTCAACGCCGGCAACATCGCCGGGACAGGTTATGAGCTTGATGTCGGGATACTTTTCGTAAGCCCAGCGGATGACCCGCGGCATCGGGCCCAGGTGCATATCGCCCAGGAAGAGGAAGGAGAATTGGTTCTTCTCCGGCGCATAGGCGCGGTTCTCGAACTCGAAGCCGACGCTCTCGAGCGCGGTATCCCCGGCCAGCAGAACCTTGTACCGCAGCTCCGTCAGCGGCATGCGTCCGGGCATGTCGCAGATCAGTTCCTCGCCCGCCCGGACGCGGTGCCAGGCGTCGTTCTGGCGGATGAAGACCTGCGCCGTGCCAGGGCGCGATTCCTTCACCTCCAAACGCACGGTGTTGAACTCGCCCCGAAGCGGCAGCGGGGCGGAAACGAACGAGCCGCGCCGGGCTCTGCCGGCAAACAGGTCGGCCACCTGCGCGTCGCTGAGAGGACGGGTCAGCATCCCCGCATCGTCCATCGCGCCGCGAAAGGAGTCCCGGTCGGTAGTCGTGTAGCCGGCCGCCAGGAACTGCACGCAGGAATTTGCCTTCTCCTCCGGCATCGTGAAAGGCTGCGCCCCCTCCCGGCGTCCGTCGAGATAGAGGCGCACCTCTTTTCGGAACGGATCGAGCACGGCAACCACGAGTTGCCACTCGCCCGCCTTGAGCGCCGAACCGGACGTGACCGTCACCCGCTGATTCCCGAAACGGAAAACGGCCTCCAGTTTGGCTTCCCGCATCCCAAGGTGCAGCAGGTGCCAGTGGCGGTTGACCGAACAGACCGTCAGGGTCTGACTTTCCACTGCATTTTCCGGTCTAATCCATGCGAAAAGGGTGCACCCGCGGTCGAGCACCTCGCTCACGCTGAGACGCGGCAGGGTCGCGTAAAGCCGCCCTCCACTGAAAGCAAATGCCTGGCCCCGGCGACCGCTGACGCTTTCGATTCTCTCGGGATCGGCCAGCATGGCTTCGTCGAGCGGATTGGCCACGTTGGGGGTGATGGGCACGAACTTGGAGTAAATCACGTTGATCTCCCGCTGCTCCTCGAAAGGAAGCAGCACTTGCAGATCGCTGTCGTCGGGAGCAATTGTCTCGCCCGCGCACTCCATGGGCACAACCTTGCCATCCGCCACGCTCAACCCCTGTGCTTCTCCCCGCGCCACCGCCTCGGCAGCGCGGAAAGTTTGCGCAACGATGCCTTGCGCGCGTACCGACAGTGGCGCAGCCCAAAGGATAACCCACACCATAATGCCCAGCGCCAATACCGAAACGGTTACGGCCGCTCCGACATTTGAATCTCTCCTGATCCTCGTCATCATTAACCCGCTTTCTTTCAGAACGTCTCTGCCGATTGCTCGTCGAGGCCTTATCCTCGCCGTTTACCCTTCATGTTTGCCGGTCGTAGACCTCCAGGTCGACAACCGCGTCCGGCCTCCGACCACGGAAGAAGACACGAATATTCCGTACCGCAAAGGCGCCGCAATCCGGCTGGCGGTCAAGAGTCGGTCCGGCCACATGCGGAGTCAGGAAAACGTTCGACAAGCCCCGCAGCGGCGAATCCTGCGGCAGCGGCTCGTCGGCGAAGACATCCAGGGCGACCCGCAGCCGACCCTCTTTCGCGACGGCCGCCAAGGCCTGTTCGTCGACCACGGCGCCGCGCCCGCTATTCACGAAGACGCCGTCCGGCGGGATCAGCCGCAGCAGATGTTCGTCGACGACCCCGACATTCTCGGGAATCAACGGCAACAGTTCGACAATGATCTGGTTGCCGCTGAAAAGCTCCTCGACGCTGTCGCAGCGTCGGACCCGCAGCCGCCGAAAGATTTCGTCAGGCACGCTCGGGGTATAGGACGAAATGGGGCAGTGCCAGGGACGCAGCAGGCGGCAGAGCCCGCGGCCGATCGCCCCCAGTCCGTGGATGCCGACCGAACGGCCGAAGAGGCTCAGGACGCCTTCATAGCCGCCGGCGGACCACCCGCGATCCCGATGCATGGTCAACTGCCAGTGGGTCGAACGACGCAGCGCGGATAGTATCTGCAGCACACAGTGCTCCGCCACCACGCGGGCGATAGCGCCGCCCCAGTTGGTCACCAGCAGGCCTCCTGCGATCAGTTCCCGCGGAATCTTGCCGCGCAGCGTTCCTGTAAGGTGGCAGATGTAACGCAACGAAGGGGCGTGCGCCATCAAATCCGCGGGCAGCGGCGGCGTGCTCCAACCGGTAATCAGGACCGGCGTTGCTGAAGCATTCAACTCCGCGGCCAGGGCTTCAACGCCGGCGGCGGGATCGATCAGCCGCAGGTCAAACCCCGGCCTGCGCGCTTCCAAGGCACCAGCCAGAAAGCGCCGGTAGTCCTGCCGGCTGATGCAGGCCAGCACGCGCCTGCTCATCCTTGTGGGGCGTTTCGTCATGACTCGCCCGTCGGACTTTTCGTCTCCGTTTTCAGGCAAGGAAGCGGGCGGGCCGCCACCGCGGCCCAGGCCCGCAACTGAGCCTTTTCGGCGCGGCCATGGTATTCGCGGATCGGCAGCAGATCGAACTCCCTCACGATCTCCGCCACCGAGATATGCTCCGGATCCCGCGACGCGAGCGTTATCCAGTCTTCGTCATCATACCAGCAGATCTCGACGCGATCGCCGTATTTCCGTTTGACCTCCCACATCTTGTCGGCGTTGCCGCCGTCAATTTCGAAAAGACGCTTGCCCAGCCAGAGGGTCGCCTCGGCCCAGGGGCGGAAGGATTGCGAGCGGGATATCTCCTCGCCGGTAATGTCGAGAATGGCGGCGGGCCGGGTAAGCGTGGACGAAACAACGTAGTACTCGTTGCGCCAGGCGTGGGCGGCAATCATTCGCCGCGCGGGATAGGCGGCGGGAAAAAAAACGATTTCCGCTCCTTTTGCGCCGAGACGATCCCATCCCTGAGGCCAGGCCGCGTCCCAGCAGATCTGGATTCCGATTGTGCCGAAATCGGTCGCGAAGACCGGCGGATCCTGGGGACCCGGCGATTCGCCCTTGCGGATGCCGTTCTCCGTCACGCGGATTTTGCGGTAGATTCCCGCCGTCCCCCCCCCTCGATCGAGCAGTACGGCGGCATTGTAGATGTAGCGCCCCTCTGATATCCGCATGGGACAGATGACGTAACAGGACTGCTCGCGCGCCCAAACCGCCAGACGCTGCGTCAGCGGTCCGGGAACCGGCTCGGGATCGCGCCCCCAGGCGAAGCATTCGGGCAGGCAGGCGATGTCGGGATGGTATGACGAGGCAAACTCCAGCCGTTCCACCATCAGGTCGAGCAGTTCGTCGGGCGGTATGCGCATGCCGAAATAGCCATCTTCGGTCAGCGATACCACGCGCACGGCCCTGTCACGTCCGCCGCTCGCGGACAGGGAATGTCCGACTGTGTCTCTCTCTTTCTTTCGCTCGCCCATAAACTTCCTTTCCATGCGCCCGTCACGCGAGCCGCAACCTTCGATCACATATTCTCCAACACGGCCAGGAATGCCCGCCGCAAAATCGCTTCCGCGCCCTCAGCACAAGCCGAGCTGGCGACCTCGTAGCCGCCGCTCTCGTAAGCCTCCGCCACCGGCACATAGCCGCCGGAGTGGCCGCAGGCATACGAGACTCCCATCGTCAACGTGTGCGGCGAGCCCTGCTTGACCGCCAT
>JAFGIZ010000105.1 GCA_016929365.1 Lentisphaerota bacterium | reverse complement strand
TGCTGGGTGTCTGGTACAACAATTTCTTCGGGTGGGAAACGCATGCCGTGCTGCCGTACGACCAGTACCTGCACCGCTTTGCGGCGCACCTCCAGCAGCTGGACATGGAAAGCAACGGCAAATGCGTCACGCGCGGCGGGCATCCGGCCGCCTGGCAGACGGGCCCCGTGGTCTGGGGCGAACCCGGCACGAACGGCCAGCACGCGTTCTACCAGTTGCTGCACCAGGGCACGAAGCTCGTGCCGGCGGATTTTATCGGGTTCCTGCGCACGCACAACCCGATCGGCGACCACCACGCCAAGCTGACGGCGAATCTGTTTGCGCAGACGGAGGCCCTGGCCTTCGGCAAGACGGCGGACGCGGTGCGGGCCGAGGGCGCCCCGGAGTTCCTGGTGCCGCACAAGACCTTTGCGGGCAACCGGCCGACCAGCACGATCCTGGCGGACGCGTTGACGCCGCGCACGCTCGGCGCGCTGACGGCGCTCTACGAGCACAAGGTTTTCACGCAGGGCGTGATCTGGGACGTGTATTCCTTCGACCAGTGGGGCGTGCAGCTCGGCAAGGTCCTGGCCGGCCGCATCCTGGACGAGCTGCGGGCCGGCGCGGAGCCGGCCCTGGAGCACGACGGCTCGACGAACGCCCTCATCCGGCGGTACCGCCGGAGCCGCGCGGCCGGCGGCTAGGCCGTGGGCTCCCAGGACGTGCGCCGGGCATCCTCCACGCGTTTCCAGCCACCGCCGATCTCCTGGGTCCAGTTCTGGAAATGGGGGCGCACCGTCTTGACGCCGTCGATGCGGCGCAATTCCCGGAATATGGCATCCACCAGCGGGGCGCTCAGCTCGGTGGGCGCCCCGTCAACCCGGCTGAGCTGGCCGTACAGCATGACCCGCCCGCGGGTGCTCCGGATGGACAGTTGGCCGAGGTCGATCCAGTGTTTGACCAGCAGCCGGCGGATAGCCCGGCAGATATCCAGATCGCCGGTGCCCGTCATGGCGTCCCGCCGTCCTCCTCCGCGGGACCGATGAGCCCCGCGATCTTCTCGTAGAGCACGCTCAGGTCGAACGGCTTGTACATGATATCCGTTGTGCCGTCCGCGAATTCGGTCTGCCACATGTCGAGCACGTCGTTCGATTTCAGGTTGAACGACTTGGGATAGGCCGTCAGAAACAGAACCGGCACTTTGCGCTGGCGGCGAAAACGCCGGTAGAGGTCGAACCCGGTCATGCCGGGCATCTTGATATCCAGGATCGCCAGGTCGATATCGCCGCGTTCGATAAGCATGCGCAGGCCCTCGTGCGGGTCCGGCGTGGTCAGCACCCGGTATCCCTTGACCTGCAGCGCGTCGCGCATGCAGTCCAGGATAATCCGTTCGTCGTCAACCGAGAGGATTGTCTTCATGGGACTGTTCTCTTAGCGTTCCGTGTAAAGATCCACGTGCGACCCGCGTCCGCGTTCGTACGGCGGCGGGCTGACCGAGACCCGGCCGCCGTCGTCCCCGCCGCCGTCCTCGTCCCCGTAGCCGCCGAACATTCCGTGAAATCCCCCGCGTGCGCGGCGGGCCGCTTCCTGCATTCTGACCATGCGATACTCGTTCCCCGCGGCAATGTAAATGAAGAAGGCGATGGCCACCAGCAGCCAGCGGGTCGGCGCCGAGAAAAAGCCGTACAGGCCGAAGATCACCGCCATGACCTTGCCCACGCGCGCGGCGATGTACGTGGCGCGCAAGCGGCCCATGCGGTGGGCCAGCAGGGCGCGGAACAGGCGTCCTCCGTCCATGGGAAAGGACGGCAGGAGGTTGAAAAGGGCCAGCCCCAGGTTGATCAGGCCGATGAACTGCACGATATTGGCCTGCACCGGTCCGGCCCGCACGATCGGGACGGGCCAATCCGCCCGTGCCAGCGGGAGCGCCCCGCCGCCGAACCACAGCAGCAGTCCGAGGACCACGCTCACCGCCGGGCCGGCAATCGCCAGCTGAAATTCGTCGCGGGGGCGGGCGGGAATGTCCTCCATCTGCGCCGCGCCCCCGATGAACATAAGGGTAATTTCCCGTACGCGGGTGCCTTTCCGCAGCGCCACGAACGAATGACCCAGTTCGTGCAGGGCGATACTCGCGAAAACCCCGAATTCGATGACCAGGAGCACGAGAATCGCGCCCGGACCGCCGGAAACCCCCATCGTCAGCGCAAAAAACAGCAGGAGCAGGATGAGGGACATGTGGATCTTGATGGGAATGCCCCAGACGGTGGCGATTCTGTAGGATGAGCCGAACATGCTGCACACCTTAACGTATTGCGGGTTTGATCGTCCATAGCCGATCTGGTAGGGTCTGGCCACGCCGTTATGAGAAAACTGATCCTGATTCTGGCAACGGGCTGCGGGCTGGGCTACAGCCCCGTGGCCTCCGGTACGACGGGCGCCCTGCTGGGCATTCCTCTCGCCGCGGCCGTGGCGGCGCTGCCGCTGGGCGGGCAGATCGCGGCCGTCGCGCTGCTCATCGCGCTGGCCGTTCCGGTCTGCAACACGGCCGAAAACGCGTTGGGCCGGAAGGACGACGGCCGCATCGTGGCGGACGAATACTGCACGCTGCCGCTATGTCTGATCGGCCTGCCCTGGCCGGCCTATCCCTGGCTGCTGCCCGCGGCGTTCGTGATGCACCGCGTCATGGACATCATCAAGCCTCCGCCCGCGCGCGCCGCCCAGCACCTGCAGGGGGGACTGGGGATCGTCATGGACGACGTCATTTCCAGTCTCTACGCACTGGCGGCCCTGCACCTCCTGCACCGCCTGGCGGGCTGCGTCAACCTGCCGCTATAGGCCGGATGTGCGCGTCGGCAGCGGCGTCCGAGTCCACGGGCGGGATGTCCCGGTGCAGCGACCAGCGCTCGACGTGCCGTATGCTCTGTTCCGGTTCCAGCGTGACGACCGGGCCCAGGCTTTCCACTTCGAGAAACTTTTCGTTGGCGAACGTCTGAAAGTTCGCGCCGCCGTCCAGGTAGACTTCGCCGTGTTTGCGCTCGAAGCGCTTGACGAACGTGAACCCGTCCAGCCAATACGCCGCCCAGCCTTCGCGGTGCGCGATCCCGATCTTGTTCGGACCCCGCGCGGCATCGTGATCGAAGAACAGGTGGCGCGAGCCGAAGGTCCAGCGCGGGTCGCTCAGGTCCGTATAGGCCCACAGGACCCAGGCCTGGTTCGGCAGCACGCGCTCGGTGTGCGGAATCTTGTCCGGCAGCGGTACGATCGCGCGGCCGCCCGGCGCCATGACGGTGAGCGCCCAGGGGGCGAGCTCGATGGGCGCCTCGCCGCGGTTGGTCAGTATGTGCGCCACCTCGGCCGTGTTCGCCCCGGGCGCCAGCGTGATCTCCATCGTTTTGGCCGTATGCGCCAGGGGCCCCGGCGGCTGCAGGGTGCGCACGCCGTCGGCGATCTCCTCGATCTCGACGGGCACGTTGTCCGGCTCGTAGGTCTTGGGCTTCTCCTCGGGTGCCAGCCAGAGGCGATGTCCGCCGCGGATCATCCAGTCCGTTTCGCCCGAGCCGCCCTGCTGGCCCTCGATTTCGGCAAAGAGGTTGCGCTCCCCGATAAAGCCGCAGCGGATGATACGCGGCCCCACGCTGCGGGTGACGATCAGTTCCACGTCCCCGTTGCTCAGGCGCACGCAGTCGGGCCAGCCGTTGTATTCTACGGTTTCCATGCTTTCTCCTTCCACCAGAGGATCCAGATACAGCTTTCGTACAGCGCCGCCAGGGGCACCGCCATCAGCAACAGAGTAAGGGGATCGGGCGGCGTGAGCAACATGGAAGCTATGGTCAGCCCCACGATCACGTGCCGCCGGCGGGCCCGCAACTGGGCGGACGACAGGATGCCCATGAAGCCCAGGGCCACGATCACGACCGGGAGTTCGAAGGCGAGGCCGAAGCTGATCAGGAGCTTCAGCACAAAGGCCACGTAATCGGCCAGCTCCACGAATTCGCAGGTCACGCCCAGCCAGCGGTTGATGCGGAACATCAGCCGCAGCGCCACGGGGAGCGTCACGAAGTACCCCATGGCGGCGCCGGCGGCGAAGAGGAGCACGGCGGCGCCCCCGGCGCGCACGACGGTCTTGCGCTCCCGCCGGGTCAGCCCCGGGAACACGAACCCGCCCACCGCCAGCACGATAAAGGGCATGGCCAGCAGGAGCCCGCCCCAGAAGACGAGGCGCATGGCGATCGAGAAGCCCCCGGCCACCTGGAGGACGCGCAGAAACGTGTCCGGGTTCTCGCCTGCCGCGGCGAGCCGGCCGCGCAGCAGCTCCAGCATCCAGGGCGCCAGCGGCAGGGCCGCGGCCATGCCGGCGGCCAGCGCCGCCGCCGACCCGATGACCGCGCGCCGGAGGTCTTCGAGGTGTTCGAGGAAGGACTGGGGCTCGCGGTTACGCATCGTGCGATTCCGTTGCCGATGTGCCGTACGGGTCCTCCTCCGCCCGGTCCGGCGCTGCCGTCCGGTCTTTTCCGCGGCCGGCGGGGTCTTCGTCCTCAACGACATCCACGGGCGGCGGCCGGTCGAGGTCCATGATCTGGCGGTGGAAGTCCTGGGAGGAGCGCCGCAGCTCGGCCAGCAGGCGTCCGATATCCCGCGCCAGCCGCGGCAGGCGCCTGGGTCCGAAAAGCACAAGCACCACGAGGAAAAGAATCAGCAGTTCGCCGGGGCCCGGCGAGCCGGTCAAAAAACCCAGGCAGGGTGGCATGGCCGCGTCAGCGATAGAGCGCGAATTCCACCCGGCGGTTCTGCCGCCAGGCCGATTCGCCGTGGCCGGGGTCGGCGGGCTGTTCCTCGCCGTAGCTGCGCGTCTGGACGCGCGCCCCGTCGATACCGAGGCCGACGAGGTATGCGCGCACGGCGAGCGCGCGGTGTTCGCCCAGCGACATGTTGTATTCCCGGCTGCCCCGTTCGTCGCAATGGCCCTCGACGACCAGGCGGACGCCGGTGTCGTCGCGCATGTAGGCGGCGACCGATTCGATCTTGCCGACTTCGCTGTTCTCGACCTGGTAGCTGTCGTAGGCGAAACGCACCGGTTCGAAACGCACGTCCGTGACCCGGACGCCGTCTTCAAAACGCTCGCTCAGGGGACTGTCCCAGGCCTCGATATCCACGGTGTCTCCGGCGCCCTTCTTGCCCCGGAACGCCCGGCATCCGCTCATCATCACCGCGCCAATCAGCAAAACCACGATCCAGCGACTTTTCATCGTTCCATCCCTTCTGCTCACTACTTCGGGCTCCACGCCGGAAAATGCCACTCTCCCGCCAGGGCCGTCAACCGTAGCGGAGGGTCTCCGAGTGTGTCAAGAATATACACCTCCGTATGATGGGCGGCCGTGCGCGTGCAGACCAGGTGCCGCCCGTCCGGCGCCCAGGACGGATCTTCGAAATCCGCGCCCGTGCCGCCCACGGCCCGTTCTGCGCGCGTGGCGGGATCGATGACGTACACGTTGTAGCGGCCGTCCCGCCGGCTCGTAAACGCGATTTCCCCGTGCGGGCCCCAGTCCGGCGACACGTTTTCGGTGCCCCGGTAGGAGAGGCGCTCGTGCGGACCGCCGTCCCGCCGCATGATATACAGCTGCGGCGAGCCCGAGCGGTCGGAGACAAAGACGATGCGGTTTCCGTCCGGCGACCAGGACGGGCTCGCCTCGGCGGCGTACCGCGTGCGGGTCTGCCGCGAAAGATAGCGGCTGCGCAGATCCATGACGTACAATTCCGGGTTCCCGTCCTTGGACAGCGTCAGGGCGATGGCGCGGCCGTCCGGGGAGACGTCGGCGGCCGCGTTCAGCCCGGGAAACCCGGCCAGCCGCACGCGCGACCCGCTCTGCAGGTCGATGCGGTAGACGTCGGGGAAGCCGCGGTGGAACGAGGTATAGACGAGCGCCTGCGCGTCCGGCGTCCAGGCCGGGGAGAGGCACACCGCGCGGTCCCGTGTCACGCGGCGCATCCCCTCGCCGTCGGCGTCGCAGAGATAGAGGTCGCGCGTCCCGTTCTGTACGCCGATCAAGGCAATGGTCGTGGCCGCGATGCCGGGCTTGCCGGTGACCGCCGCCACGATCTCGTCCGCGAGGCGGTGGGCCGCGCGCCGCGCCAGGCGCGGGTTCTCGCTCAGGCGCCGCGCCAGGTAGCGGCGCCCGTCCGTGCGGTGCCGCACGTCGCAGCGCACGTCCAGGATGTCCCCGCGCGTCGCCGCCTCGCCCGTGACCGCCAG
>JAFGIZ010000104.1 GCA_016929365.1 Lentisphaerota bacterium | reverse complement strand
TCCCGAGTCTCCGCCGCGCCCCCTGTCCTGTCAAGCCCGCGCCGCCGTAAGCTGCCGCCCCGCCCGGCTGCGCCCAGATCCCGACATCCCGCACTCAGTTTCCCCTTTGCCCCCTGCTCCGTACGTATTAGGCTACCGCCCATGAACGTGGATACCCTCGCACTCGGCCCCTTTGAAGCCAACAGCTACGTCCTGGCCGGCGAAAACCGCCGGGCTCTCGTCATCGACCCCGGCGCCGAAGCGGACCGCCTGGTCCGCTACCTCGAAACCCGCGGGCTCGGGGTCGCCGCCTACGTTCTGACCCACGGACACATCGACCACCTCTCGGCCTTACCCGGACTGCTGGCGCGCTTTCCCGCACCGGTGGCGCTCCACCCCGCCGACGCGGCCTGGGCTTTCGCTTCGCGCAATACCATGCAGCCTTTCTACCCCCCGCCGCCTGCCCCGCTGACCGTCGCACGGGAGCTGGCCGAGGGACAAAGCTGGACCGATGCCGGCCTGACCTACCGCATACTGGAAACGCCGGGCCATACGCCCGGCTCGGTCTGCCTCTTCTTCGAACAGGAACAGGCCCTCTTTACCGGCGATACGCTGTTTGCCGGTTCCGTGGGGCGAACCGATCTGACCGGCGGCGACAGCCGCGCGCTGGCGCGCTCGCTGAAACGCCTGGCCGCCCTGCCGGACACTGTGTCCGTGTATCCCGGTCACGGCCCGGCTACGGCCATCGGCCGGGAAAAAAAAGCCAATTACTTCCTGAGGGAGAAACAGCATGCACGACAGGATATTTGAGATCGGAGCCGAGGGCGTTGACACCGAGGCCCTCGTCGCCCGCATCCGCGCGCGTGTCGCGGATAAAACCGAGCGCGGCGCGTATACCGACGCCGCCGTCGCGCGGGCCGAACGCACCAACCTCGCCGCCCTGCGTGACGATGATGAATTCATGGGCTTTTACCTGGACTGCCTGCGGGATGCGGCGTTCGTCGATATCGGCGATTTTGAAATCCTGGAGCGCCGCCGCACCCTCGCCCCGTTGCTCGTGGCCCTGAAACGCCTGATCTGGAAGCTGCTGAAATTCTACACGTATCGCCTGTGGTCCCAGCAAAACCAGATCAACGGCATGCTGGTTACCGCGGTCGAAGCCATGGAAACCCGTTACGGCGAGCGGCTGCGCCGGCTCGAAGCACGTCTCAACACCGCCGCGCCCGGGGACGGGAACGCGCCCGGCCATGACGCCTGAGTCCGCCACGGCAAACCACGCGGCCGGCGCCGACGGCACCGCCCGCCGCCTCGCCTTCGTCTGTCCCCGTTTCGCCGAAGGCCCCACCGTCGGCGGGGCCGAAACGCTGATGCGCGCGCTCGCCGTCCGCGCCGCCCGGCGCGGCCGCGATGTGACGTTCTTTACGACCTGCGCCCGCAACCACTTCACGTGGGAAAACGTTCTGCCCGAAGGCGAACGCCGCAGCGAGGGTGTCCGCGTGCGCTATTTCCGTGTGGACGCCCACCGCGACGTCGGCGCCTTTCTCAAGGTCCAGGACGCCATCAGCCGGGGACGCCTCGTGTCCCGCGCCGAAGAGGACCTCTGGCTGCGCAACAGCGTCAACAGCGCCGCGCTGTGCGAGGCCCTGCGCCGTGACGCCGACCGCTTCGACCGCATCATCGCCGGCCCGTACCTCTTTGGACTCGTGGAAGCGGTATCCCGCATCGCCCCCGGGCGCACCCTCCTCGCGCCCTGCCTGCACGATGAACCCTTTGCCTACCTCGCCTCCATCCGCGAGATGTTCGCGCGCGTGCGCGGGTGTCTGTTCAACTCCGATCCGGAACGCGGTCTCGCCTGCCGGCTGCAGGCCCGTCCCGCCGCCGCCCGTGACGCCGTCGTCGGCCTCGGGCTCGATGATTTTGCCTCCGACCCCCGCGCCTTTGCCTCGCGCCGGGGGCTCGCGGCGCCTTACATCGTCTACGCCGGGCGCCGTGAACCGCTCAAGGGCACCCCGCTGCTCGTGGACTACCTGGCAGCCTTCCGCACCCGCACCCGGCGCGACGTGAAGCTCGTGCTCACGGGCAGCGGCCCCGTGGACCTGCCCGACGCGCTTCGGCCCCATGTGATCGACGCGGGTTTTGTCAGCGAGCGGGACAAGCACGACATCATGGCCGGCGCCGCCGCGTTCGTCCATCCGTCGCTCAACGAAAGCCTCGGCATCGTTATTCTCGAAGCATGGCTTGCCCGCACCGCCGCGCTCGTCCGCGCAGCCAGCCCCGTACTGCGGCATCAGTGCCGCGCGTCCAACGGCGGCTTGTGGTTCCGCCACTATCCGGACTTCGAAGAGATGCTTGTGGCCTTGCTGGAAGACGAGGCCCTGCGCCGCGCGCTGGCCGGGGCCGGCCGCCGTTATGTGCTCGAACGCTACGCCTGGCCGGCCGTGGAAAAACGTCTGCTCGACGCGCTCGACGCCTGAAGGCCTACTCCCGCGCCGCGGCGCTGATCTTCTCCAGCGCTCCCGCCAGCTCCTGCAAGCCGCGCCGAATGTTGGCCACCTGCGCCGTGATGACCGCAAAGCGGCCGCCCACCCGTCCGTGCGCGTCCTCCAGGCGCTCATGCCGCGCCCTCAATGCCTCGAACTGATTCTCGAGCTCGCTGATACGCTGCTCCGCGGCGACCAGCGACTTGCGCAGATTCAGAATGCGGATCTCCTGCTCCTCCTCGGAACTGTCGATGTCGTAAACCTCCATCCCCTCGGGTATGGGCACCTCGACGTCTTCGCCGCAGTCGGTGCACGGTATGGTCAGGCCGGCGCCGTGGTAGTCAATGGCCAGGCTCTTGCCGCAATGCGGACATTCGAAAACAATGTCGGTAGGCCGGATATCGTCCCCGCTGCCCGTCCCGCCGGCCTCCGCATCATGCGCGACTGGGTTTTCCATGGCCGGTTCCCGTCTAGGCTTTCGTTACCCTGCCCGCCTTAATACACGCGGCACATACCGTGCGCCGCACACGCCCGCCCTTTTCCACAACGCGAATGCGCTGCAGGTTCGGCAGGAAACGCCGGCGGTTCACCGCCGTCGTGTGCAGTCCGATTCCGCCTTTTTTCTTGGCCAGGCCGTGGCGCACAATCGTGTTGCCCGTACGCACGCCCTTGCCGCAGATTTCACACACCTTAGCCATCGGTCTTTCCTCTACCTTCCTTCAACCCTCAGTCTATTCCAGGGCTCCCGGCCGAACAAGCCTAAACCGCGCTCAGACGGCCTGGTACGTGCCGTCCGGCATTTTCTTCCAGCGCCGGTCCAGGTGCTCCCGCGCAATCGTGCCGACGGTCTGCAGGACCGACGTGACATTATAGCCCCGGCTGCGCGCCGCCACCAGGATGGAAAGGATACAGTCCGCCAGCGGCCTCACGTCTCCCGGATTGTAGCGCGCTTCCCGCAGTTTCTGCTCGATCTTCCGGCTTTCCACCTCCAGGTCCGTCCGCTCGAAAATCTCGTGCAATTTCTCCACGCATTCCTGTATGACCGCCTCGTTCATGACTGGCCTCCCTTTGCTCCCGTTCTGCAGGCTACCCTACTTCCTCCCCCGCCGCACGGCAAGCGCGGAAATCCGTCACCTGCAGCTGCACCCGCCCCGCGCCCCGGTAGGTATCCGCCCGCAACCGGCCCAGCACGTCCAGCGGCCCGTCCGGGACAGCCCGCTCCGCCAGGCCGAACCCGATCGCGTCCAGGGCGCTGCTCCCCGATCCGAACCTGAGCTTCAGATGATTTTTACCCACCCGCCGCGGCTTCCCGATGACGTGCACCCCGCGCACACCCCACACCGGCTCCGGATTCCCCGCCCCGAAGGGACGCATCCGCTCCACGGCCCCCAACAGGGCCGCGTCCAGTTCGCCCAATCCGACCCAGCCGTCGAACCGCACCCTCGGCCGCACCGGGCGATGCCCGAGCAAGGCCCCGCAAGCCGCGTTAAACCGCTCCCGGAATGCATCGAAACGATCGCGCCGCAGGCGGAAACCCGCCGCCATGCGATGTCCCCCGAACCGGATCAGCGTATCGCCGCACGCTTCGAGCGCCGCCACGACGTCCACCTCCGCTATGCTGCGGCAGGACCCCCGGCCCTCCTCCGTGCCGTCAAACGACACCACGGCACACGGCCTGTAGAAGCGCGAGACAAGCCGGCTGGCCGCCAACCCCACCGTCCCCACATGCCAGCCGTCCCCGCCCACGGCCAGTCCCATGTCGCGCTCCGGGTCGAAATGCGGTTCTACGCGGGCCATGGCCGCGTTGACGGTTTCCGCCTCGATCCGCCTCCGTTCCGTGTTCGCCGCATCCAGCTCCAGGGCCAGCGCTTCGGCCCGCGCCGCGTCGTCGGTCAGGAGAAGTTCCAGCCCGCGCCCGGCTTCGCTCAACCGCCCCACGGCGTTCAGGCGCGGACCGAGCACGAATCCAACGTGGGCCGCGCGGATCGGCGGTTGCACACGGCCCACCGCGCACAACGCGCGCAGCCCGGGCGACGCCATGCGGCTCAGACACTCCAGGCCGGCCCGCACCAGGACCCGGTTCTCGCCGGTCAAGGGCACAACGTCCGCCACGGTTCCCAGCGCCACCAGGTCCAGGAAATCGCGCAGGTCCAGGTGCCCCGCGTCCGGCGCCCCGGTATCCAGTCCCCTCTTGACCAGGGCGTGGCACAACTTGAACGCCACCCCCACTCCCGCCAGCACCCCCGCCCGCGGGTCGTCACCCAGACGGGGATTGACCACCGCCGCCGCCGGAGCCGGTTCGCCCGTCGCCTCGTGATGGTCCGTGACCACCACCTCCACGCCGCGCCGCCGCGCCGCCGCCACGGCCTCGCACGCGCATGTGCCGCAGTCCACCGTAACCACAAGGTCAGGCGCCTGCTCAGCACAACAGCGTTCCAACGGCGCCGCCCCCAGCCCGTACCCGTCTTCGAAACGGTTCGGCAAAAACCAGGTCGTCCGCCCGCCCAGCCGGCGCAGCACCGAAACCAGCAGCGCCGTGGCCGTCACCCC
>JAFGIZ010000103.1 GCA_016929365.1 Lentisphaerota bacterium | reverse complement strand
TTCTCGGCGTGACCACCGTGGGCGCGCTCAACGCCGTCATCGCGCGCAACGCCGTCGACGAAGTCATCCGCACCGTCGAGGCCCTGCACGAAAAAAAACTCGCGCGCATCGCCGACCAGATCACCGAGCGGCACGACACCGTCAAGGTGATCCTCGTGGCCGGTCCCTCCTCCGCCGGCAAAACCACTTTCGCCAAGCGGCTGGCCACGCAGCTGGCCGTCAACGGCCTGCGGCCGGTTGCCCTGGCCATGGACGACTACTTCGTGGGCCCCGAACGCAACCCGCGGGACGAGGCGGGCAAGCCCGATTTCGAACACCTCGACGCCGTGGACGTCGACCTGCTGAACCGTAACCTCGAAGACCTCATCGCGGGGAAGGCGGTCGAGCTGCCGCGTTACGATTTCGCAAACCGCCGCCGCACGATGTCCGGCCAACGGCTCAGCGTAGAGGACAAGCGGATGATTATCCTAGAAGGCATCCACGGCCTGAACCCCGACCTGACGCCGCGCATTCCGGCCGAGCGCAAGTTCCATATCTACATCAATGCGCTGACCCAGTTGAGCGTTGACGCCAATAACCGGATTTCCACGACCGACAACCGGCTCATGCGCCGGATCGTGCGCGATCACAGGTTCCGCGGTTATACGACGCTGGAGACGCTCCGGCAATGGCCCTCCGTACGCCGCGGCGAGAAACGCTGGGTCTTTCCCTTCCAACGCCGCGCCGACGCAACCTTCAATTCCGCGCTCGATTACGAGCTGGCCGTGCTCAAACCCGTCGTCGAGCCGCTCCTCGCCGAGGTCAAACCCTGCCACGTCGAATATGCCGAGGCCAGGCGCCTGTCCGAATTCCTGCTCAATTTCGCCCCCGCCCCCGGAACGGCGGTCCCCGGAACCTCGATCCTGCGGGAATACATCGGTCACAGCGTTTTCAGTTACTGAGCAGCCTGTCATGAAGCCGCCCAATATCCTCTTCCTGTTCAGCGATCAGCAGCGCGCGGATACCTGCGGCTGTTACGGCCAGCCGTTGGATATCACCCCCAACCTCGACCGCCTCGCGGCGGAGGGCGTCCGCTTCGAAAACGCCTTTACCTGCCAGCCCGTCTGCGGTCCCGCCCGCGCGTGCCTCCAGACCGGCAAGTACGCCACGGAAGTCGGCTGCCATACCAACAACCGCCGGCTGCCGCCCGAAGAACGGACCCTGGCCCATATCCTGGGCGATACCGGCTACGACACCGGCTACATCGGGAAATGGCACCTGGCCTCCTCGGGCCCCAAAGGCGGGCCGGACGACTTCAAGACCCGGCCGGTCCCGCCGGAGCGCCGGGGCGGCTACCGGTACTGGCTGGCCTCGGACGTGCTGGAGTTCACTTCGCACGCCTACGACGGGCATATGTTCGACGGCAACGGCAACAAGCGGGAATTCCCGCCCGGCCGCTACCGTGTAGACGCGCAAACCGACTGGGTCATCGAGTACCTGGAAGCGCACAACGCCGCACGCCCCTTCTTTCTTTTTGTATCCTATATCGAGCCGCACCAGCAGAACGACCACAACCATTTCGAAGGACCGCACGGGTCCCGGGAGCGCTACCGCCGCTTTGTTCCGCCCGGCGACCTGGTCGACGCGGACGGCGACTGGCGCAAAGAGTACCCCGACTACCTCGGCTGTATTCACAGCCTGGATCAAAACGTCGGCCGTATCTGCGATACCCTCGAACGGCTCGGCCTCGCGGACAACACACTCGTGGTCTATACCAGCGACCACGGCTCGCATTTTCGCACCCGCAACACCGAGTACAAACGCTCCTGCCACGACGCCTCGATCCGCGTCCCGCTCATCGCCCGCGGACCCGGCTTCCGCGGCGGGCACATGCCGCGCGAGCTCGTGAGCCTCATCGATCTGCCGCCTACTCTGGTCGCCGCGGCGGGCCTCGAGCCGCCGGCCGCCATGCGGGGCCGCGCCCTGCAACCGCTCGCCGCCGGCTCCGGCACGGACTGGCCTGAGGAGGTGTTCGTACAGATCAGCGAGAGCCATTGCGGCCGCGCCGTCCGCACGCACAAGTGGAAATACAGCGTCTCCGCCCCGGACACGCCGGGATCCGCCGCCTCCAGCCCGCGCTACGTCGAAGACCACCTTTACGACCTGGAGGCCGACCCCCACGAGCGCAATAATCTCGTCCGTGACCCCGTTTACGCCGCCGTCCGCGCCGGCCTGGCCGAAACCCTCAAACGCCGCATGGCCGAAGCCGGCGAACCCGTCCCCGACATCCTGCCGGCCGGGTGACGCCCTGCCCGCGAAGCGCTTCCGGCGGATGTCATATCCGCATCGGGCGCTCCCGCGGAGCCAGCCGTCGGGCTTCCGACCACAGCCAGACCCACAGTATGACCCACAGCGGCAGCCGGAACACGTTCTGTATGAACGGAAAATAATCCAGGCCGTCCCGCTTGAATGCCGCGCATAGGGTCTTCAGGCACGCGACCAGCCAGCCGGGCGACGGCACCGGCGGCAACCGGCTGGCTTCCGGAAAATCGTACGTCCAGTGGAACCAGACCGGATGCTCAAGATCCTTCGGGATCACGACGTATTGCAGCAGCAGACTCAACGACAAATACCAGAGGAAAACACGGGGAACCGTCCGTCCATACCGCGCGACGTACCAGAACGCCCAGGGCAGCAGAAAATAGAAATTCTGGTTGCTGACGGTGGGCGCCGCACTGAACAGCAACACCGAAATCACAAGGCCTCCCTGCAGAACGTCCATCCGTCGCTTCCAGATCAATCCGCAGACAGCCAGCGCGGCCAGCCCCATGAAGGGAATGAAAACCTGTAAGTGTGTTTTGACGACCTGCGTCGCGAAACCGTCGGACACGCACAGCCGGGCCAGCCCGCCCGGCCCCCACCACCCGCGCAGTATGCCCCGATAGCCCAGCACCCGCAGCCGGACGTCTTCAGGCGAACGCAGGTAATACGGCAGCAGCGAAACGAAAGCGGGCGCGGCGACAAACAGGGCACACAGCATGCACTGCCGCCACCCGTGCCGCCGCCAGATCGCCGTCAATAAGGGAAAAGCCAGTATGGCGGGAAACGTGCGGGCCATGACCGCCATGCCCAGCAAAAACGCGGCAATATGCCCGGCGCTGACGGAGCCGTGTTGCTCGAGTATGAGGAAAGCGGCAAACGCAAACAGCGCCGGCGCCGGGTCGAAGTTGCCGTGCAGGGCGGTAATCACCCATGCGGCGGGGATCATCAGAAACCGGCTGGCGACCGTCAGGACGGCCGCGAGGCGTCCGCCGCCCGACCGCGCGCCCCGCGTCAGGTAGACGCCCAGGAATCCGGCCAGGGCGATCTCAAAGAGGTAGTAGAGACATTTCAGAAAAAGCGGCTGGGAGACCCACGCCGACCACCAGGGCAAGAGCGTGTCCAGCCCGTGCCACAGGGACGCCCACCCCGATACCGCCAGCCACCAGAAAGGCGCCCACGCCATGATGAGCGGGCCCTGGTACGGATTTGCGCCTTCAAAACGCGATATGCCCCAGAGATAAAGGTACCGGCGGTGATCCTCCGTCCCGCCCAGGAGCGCGCCCAGGCCCAGCCGCGCCAGGCCGATCCCCAGCAGCAGTCCGGCGCTGATGATAAGCGCCGATTTCAACGGGAACCGGCCTGGAACCGCGCCTTTCAGGCCCGATGCCGCACTCCCGCCCGAGCGCGCCGATAATCGCTCCGGTCTCACACCGGAAACGTATCCGAGCCCTCCTCCGCGTGTCAATAAGGTGGGACGGCCGGGCCTGACGTACCGGTCAGGTTAGCGCCGCCGCGGCTTCGACGATGGCCGCGCACACCGCCTCCTGGGTGAGCGCGGTACAATCCACAACGATGTCCGCATACCGGCGGTAGAGCGGCGCCCGCTCGCGAAACAACGCCTCGAAGCTTTGCCCCGGCGGCTTCGCGAGCCCCCGCGTGCCGAAATCCCGGACTCGTGATTCCAGCGTGGCTCGGTCGACATCCAGAAATACAACGGTCCCGTCCGCCTGCAGCCGCTCCATGGCCGCCGCGCTGTACACCGCACTGCCCCCGGTGGCAATCACGTGGTCCCGCACGTCGAGCCCGGCCAGTGTCCCGGCTTCGATTGTCCGCAGCGCCGCATAGCCGTCGGCATCCACGATGTCCTGCAGCGTCCGCCCCTGCGCCGCCTGGATCAAGACATCCGTATCCAGGAAGCTGCGCCCCGTTTGCTTGGCCAGGATCACGCCCACCGTGCTCTTCCCGGCGCCGGGCATGCCGATCAACACGATGTTGGAAAGCGATCCGCGGCGGCGAAACGGCGTTTCAGCAACTTTCACAGAGTGGCGAACCCGGATGGAGCGGGAGAGGGGAGTCGAACCCCCGACGTTCAGCTTGGGAAGCTGACATTCTGCCGCTGAATTACTCCCGCCTGTAAGATACGTGCGAGTCTATCAGAAAACCGCCCCGCCGCGGCAAGCATATAATCCGCGACCTCCCGCGCCGACCCAAACCGGCCCTACACCGCCGTCATCTCCTTCAGCTCCAGCAGCCGCCCGTCAATAGCTTCCCGGGTCAACCCCGTGAGCGCCTCCAGGCTGAACGCCTCCACGCCGATCGACGCCACCGCCGCGCCGCACAGCAACGCCCGCCGCACGGCCCGGTCCGTGACGCCGCCCTCCGCCGCCAGCGCGCCCATGAACGCCCCCGCAAACATGTCTCCCGCTCCCGTCGGATCCAGCAACCCGTCCACCGGGT
>JAFGIZ010000102.1 GCA_016929365.1 Lentisphaerota bacterium | reverse complement strand
CCCGGATCTCGGCCCTGGAATACAATTGGTCCGGCGCCTTGAACCGGTTGATGTTCGTGCTTGTGGCACGCAGCTTCTCGTCGAAAAGCACCTTGTCAATCCAGGCGGCCGTCGCGCGTTTGAAGGGCTGCCGCGCCGCCATGCGCCGCGTTGAGAAAACGTCCTGCCGTTCCAGCAACAGAACCGGAAGATATCGCAGGATCTTGGCGGCCGTGACCCGCCGGGGCTCCTTGCCCTGCCGGCCGTGAAAGACTTCGTGCAGCTCGCCGCGCGGCTTGCACAGGTCCGGGTGCGACAACAGCAGGTTCATGACCAGGCTGGTCCCCCCGCGCGTAAACCCCGTCACGAAAACCGGGCGCTTGTTGAGCATCGCTTCTCCCTGGCCCTCACGCATCGTCCAGAAAATGACCGTACCCCGCCTGCCGCAGCGCGGCCGCCACGGCGTCGTAGTTTGCCAGCCGCTCCTTCCGTGTGCCCGCCGCCACGCGGGTAAACGGACTGTCCAGCGACACGTTGCCGGCGGGCACCCCCAGAAATCGCAGCGCACGCCGCACCTGTCCGCCCGGGTCGCGGCATAAATCTTCGTACACGATATCCAACGACGGCATCGGCCACCAGAACGTAAACGCGCGCATGCGCCGGATGTATCGGTCCGTGCGCGCAACCTCTCCGGCGAAATACGCCGGTTCCGGAGCCACCTGTAACCCGCCGGCTACCGGCCGCTGCCGGTGTGCTTCGGGTAAATGCCGGCGCCGGAATTCCCGCGAGAGCACCGTGTCCGCCACGTTCCGGCGCACCAGGTGAATGATCCGGTACCGCCGCAACGTCACTATCGGCCATAGTTCCGGGATGCGCCGGAGTTGATTGTACATGACCTTGAATCCTACGGCCCGGCATTCCGGCGCCCCGGCCTCCAAATGCTTGAGATACCGCCATACGCAGTACGGCCGCCGGCCGCCGGTACGGCTGTAAAATTCATCAAACGCCTCGTGTTCACCCAGTCTCTCCTCGAAGAAACTGCCTTTTGCACGCGAGGCCTCCCGCAAAAACACCTCGCTGCAGGCCCGGACGCCTTCCTGCATGTTCAGCAGGTCGGTCAACCAGGTCGATCCGCTGCGCGGCGTCGACAGCACGCAAAAACGAATCATGGCCACGGCGCCCCCCGCTGCGTCCCGCGCAGCCATTCCGACAGATCGCGGTTAAGCAAAGCGGACAGCCGCCCGATCTCCTCGGCGCATTCATGCTCCAGGCGGGTTCTCAGGTGCGGCGCAAGTTGGGGTCTCGGCACATGCCGCGTATTCACCCGCATCTGCAGCGTACGCAGGAATCGGCGGCCGGCAAGGCGCACTGAAACCGGCACAAGCCGGCGTGCACGAGGCGAATTCAAATGTACACCGCTCAACACCCTGCACAACATCTCACTCCGCACCCTCTTATGTGGATTCACCACTGGGAACTCGGGCTTGAAACGGTCATCCACCGACAAAAAGCGCAATGTGTCTCTGTAACATGTCGTCGTATTCCTGCTGAACTCGTCATAAACAATAACCCGCACCTGTTGCCTGCCGAACTCTTGCCGATAACGCGCAATGGCATCGCTGAACGTTGCGATCTCCCTGTAAAACAGTTTTTGCGGAAAACGGATGTGCACCGGCAGGCGGTCTCCCCGGCGGCGGGCCTCCTCCGCGTCCAGGGCCGCCTCCAGGTCCTGCAAGGGTTCGTTGCCGTCGTAAACCATTTGCGCGTGATAGGAGGGTATCACGTCAATCGGGTTCCGGACCATAATCAGGATAGCCGCACGCGGAGAGAAACGATGGATCTCTTCAGCGGCCTTGCGTGACAACATGTAATAGACGGAAGCTTCACCGATCCGTTTCTTTTCCCGTACCGTCCGGAAAAGCCGAAGATAGCGTTTCCGGTCGCGCCATCGGTCGTCCCGCCGCAGCAGATCTGCCGCGAAGTGATTCGAGCCGCGCATGCGGGCCATGAAAATCTGCGGATGCTGCGACAAATACGTATGCAAGGATGTGGTTCCGCATTTGGGTGCGCCTACCAAGAAGAAATCGGGAATGCGGACCGTCTTCATCAACGCCCCTTCCAGCGGCGCCAGAGCATGACTTCCCGCAGCGGCACGTATCCGGCCCACCAGCCGAAACAGCGGCGCGCCAGTAAGGACGCCGCCAGGGTCCAGATGACGGTGCTTGACGCCGTGGCGGCCGCCGCCCCCTCCATGCCGAAGGCCGGGATCAAAGCCAGGTTCAACAGCACGTTGGCAGCCCCGGCCGCGAGCATGATGTTGCGGAAGCCGACTTGATGGCCCGTCATCTGGAGCAGGCTCGCCACGAGGCCGCTCGCGGCCCGCACCATCGCGCCGGAAGCCAGGATAATCAGCGCCGGCACACCCGTCTCGAATTCAGGGCCGAAGAACCCGAGGAGCGGGCCGGCCAGCAGAACAATCAGCAGATAGCAGGGCGTCCCCAGCCAGAAGATCACGGTCGAAGCAAACACCAGCAGCCGGTAGAGGGCCCGCGTGTCGCCCTTCGCATACAGGCCCGCGAACTGCGGTCCGGCGATGCTGCGCATCCCGTCCACCAGGATGTACATCAACGTGCCCACCTTGAAGGCCGCGCGGTAGACGCCGACCTCCGCGGCCGGGCGGAACATGCCCAGCATGAAGGTGTCCGTCCAACCGAGCACCAGCAGCATGCCCGCCGTGGCCAACATCGGCAGCGAGACATCCAGCACCCGGCGCACCGAAGGCGCCCGATAGCCGCCCGTGCCTCCCTCCCGCACGGTCCCGGCAGCCGACCGCCAGAGCGCCGCGCTGCCCAGGGCTG
>JAFGIZ010000015.1 GCA_016929365.1 Lentisphaerota bacterium | reverse complement strand
CGACCTCGCCGGCCGCGCGGTCACCCTGCCGGCCGCCGTCCGCAGAACCGTCGCCCTCGGGCCGGGCGCGCTCCGGCTCCTGGTCTACCTCCAGGCCGCCGATACGGTTGTCGGCATCGAAGCGATGGAGCGGAACATGGCCCGCGACCCCTGGCTCCGGCCCTATGCCTGGGTTTTGAACGACGCGTTCCTGGCCCTGCCGGTTGTGGGCGCCGGCGGACCCGGCAAGCTGCCCGACCTGGAACAGGTCATCGCCTGCCGCCCGGACGTCGTGATTGCCGTCAGCCTGGACCCGGCGCAGGCCGGGGCTCTGCAGGCGCGAACGGGCGTTCCCGTGGTCTGCCTGTCCTACGGCGCCCTCGGCGTCTGGCGCGAGGAAGCCCGCGCGTCCCTGGCCCTGCTGGGCGAGATCCTCGGCCGACCGGAACGCGCACGGGTACTCAACGCCTACGTCGACGCCCTGCGCCGCACGCTTGAGGCCGGCACGCGCGCCGCCCGCGCGGACGCGCCGTCGGCCTACTTCGGCGGAATTTCCTTCAAAGGCGCCCACGGCCTGACCAGCACGGAAGCCGGTTATCTGCCCGCCGTCATGGCCAACGCGCGCAACGTGGCGGACGGCCTGAACCGGACCGGACATCTCTTCGTGGACCGGGAGCAAATCCTCGTATGGAATCCGGATGTGCTGTTCGTCGATATCAGCTGCCGCGCAAGTCTCGAGGCGGATTACCGGGAACATCCCGGCTTCTACCGCCTCCTCGCAGCGGTCCGGAACGGGCGCGTCTACACCCTGCTGCCGTACAACTACTACAATACGAACATCGAGCTCGCCTTGCTCAACGCGTGCTGTATCGCGCGCCGCCTTTATCCGGACGCGTTCGGCGATCTGGACCTGAAGCGGAAAGCCGCGGAGATCTTCGAGGTCTTCCTGGAACGGCAGCCCGGCGGGGCGCCGCCCGCCTGCGGCCGGGTGGTCTTTCCGGAAAACGGTCCCATCCAGTGGGAGGCGCCGTGAACGCCGCCCCCGGCCCGGCGCCGGACCTGCAGACCCGTTACGCCCGGCACGTGCGCCGGCGCGCCGTCGTTACCGCCGTCCTGGCGGTCCTGCTGGGCCTGGCGGCCCTGGCGTCCCTCTGCATCGGCGCTTTTCCCGTCCGCCCTCACGACGTGAGCGCACTGCTGACCGGGCAGGCCGGCGCGGCGGTGCGCCACGTGCTGCTCGATATCCGTCTGCCCCGCGTCCTGGCCGCGCTTCTGGCCGGCGCCGGTCTCGGCCTGGCCGGGGCCGTCATGCAGAACGTGCTCCGCAATCCGCTCGCTTCGCCTTTTACCCTCGGCGTCTCGCAGGGTGCGGCCTTCGGGGCGGCTTTCGCAATTATCGTGCTCGGCGCAGGCCGCGTCGCCGCCGCGGGCCCCGGGCCGGTCGCCGTACACCACACGTACCTCGTCGCCGGCAGCGCCTTTGTCGGATCGCTGGTCACCGTGGCCGCCCTGCTGATACTGGCCGCCTGGCGCGGACTGGGGCCCGCCGCCCTGATCCTGGCCGGGGTCGCGTTGAGCGCGTTCTTTTCCGCCGCTACGATGCTGCTCCAGTATTTCGCCTCGGATATCGACGTTGCCGCCGCGGTCTTCTGGACGTTCGGCGACCTGGGGAAGGCCGCCTGGCGGGAAACGGCCGTCATCGCCGTGCCGCTCGTCCCCGCCGCGGCTTACGCCCTCCTCCGGCGCTGGCATTTCAACGCGCTCCTCTGGGGAGACGATACCGCCCGCAGTCTCGGTGTCGCCGTCACGCGCCTGCGGCTGGCCGCGCTGATTCTCGCGGCGCTCGTCGCGGCCGCGACGACGGCCTGCCTCGGCATCATCGGGTTCGTGGGCCTCATCGCCCCGCACATCATGCGCATGCTCACGGGCCAGGATCACCGCTTTCTCCTGCCCGGCTCGATGCTTGCCGGGGCGCTTCTGCTGCTGGCCTCCGACGCGCTCGCGCGGACCGTGCTGGCCCCGATCGTCCTGCCCGTCGGCATCCTCACGTCCTTCGCCGGCGTGCCGCTCTTCCTCTTCCTGCTTGTGCGCCGCGGAGGGATCGCGCCATGACGCTGGAAGTGGAATCCCTGCGCTTTGCCTACGGGCGCGTGCCCGTTCTCCGGGACATCACCTGCCGCGTCGAGGCAGGACGGCTCGTGGCCGTGCTCGGGCGCAACGGTTCGGGCAAGACCACGCTGCTCAAGACCGTCAATCGCATCCTCCGCCCCGACGGCGGCCGGGTCCTGCTCGAGGGCCGCGACCTGGCCCGTCTCAGCCCGCGGCAGATCGCGCGCCGGATCGCCTACATGCCCCAGACCCAGACCGCCGCCTACGGCACCGTCTTCGAAGCCGTGCTGCTCGGCCGCCGGGCCCGCGGGGGCGGGACCGGCGACGCCGACCTGCGCCACGTCGCGGATATCCTCAACCTCGTCCGCCTCGAAGCGCTCGCGATGCGCTCCACCCGCACCCTCAGCGGGGGCGAGCTCCAGAAGGTCGTGCTCGGCCGCGCGCTGGCCCAGGAACCCCGCGTGCTCCTGCTCGACGAGCCGATCAGCCACCTGGATCCCGCCAACCAGATCGAAATCATGAGCCTCCTGCACGAGGTCACCCGCGGCCGGCGCATGACCTCGCTGCTGGTCACGCACGACCTCAACAGTGCGCTGCGTTTCGCCGACCGTTTCCTGTTGCTCAAAGACGGCCGGGTCCTGGCCGACGGCGACCGCGCCGTGCTCACGCCGGAGGCCATCCGCGCCGCCTACGGCATCGACGCCGCGATCGCCGACGTCGACGGCACACCGGTTCTGGTCCCGCACCTGAAAGCCGTGCGGCCGCACCGGCATTTGCATACGCACGCCCACGCCCACGCGCGCGCCGACGGCAGCGTCTATACCCACGTCCATCCCCACGGCCACCGCCACGCGCACGAAGTCGACGATCACGTCTACGATCACGACCACGCCGCCGCGCACGGCGAACACGAACATACGCACCCCGCGGCCTGAGCCGGCTGCCGGCGTGCCGGGACTACGCGCCGCAGGCCATCACGAGGGCGCCTACCGCCAGGCCGATCAGCAGGTTGATCAGCTTGATCACCACGAAGGCGCGGCGCGAATGCGCCAGCAGCGGCAGCATGCCGTGCCCGTCCTGCACGATCGAGCTGGTCAGCAGAACGCTCAGCGGAACGAGCCCTTTGTCGAACAGGGTCACAAAGATAAAATGCGGCCCGGATTCGGGAATCACACCCATGACGCCGGCCGTTCCCAGGACCACCCAGCGGTTGTCGCGAATCAGGCCCTCCAGATGCCAGTGCTCCACGAGCAGGTGCATGACGAACAGCGCCCCGAACGTCCAGAGGAAAATCCGCGGCACGTGGCCGCGCACGACGTGACGCCACAGGTGGTCATCCAGAAAGTGATCCGACACCGTGGCGACAATGAAGAGCGCCACCGCGGACACCGCCGCCAGCGAAACGCGCACCCAGTTCCATTCCGGCGGGCCCAGCCGGCCGGTGAACACGGCCAGCAGAAACAGCGCCAGCGAGACGCACAGCGTCCCGCGGGCGGCGGAACAATGCCGCCACTGCGCCAGCAGCCGGCCCCGGGGAAAGCACGCCCGGGGCGCTTCTTCGTGAATACTGAAATCGGCACGGCACGACAGTCGGGCCGTCAGCCGGCGGCCCAGCACGGCGTCGGTCAGGGCGCCCGCCGCCACGCCCAGGACAAACAGGATGCCGTGCAGCGGCAGGGCCGTCCGCGGAATCATCGCGAACATCACGAACGATTCGTCGCCCGCCGTCGCGACCATGGCGGCGGTCAGCGCGCCCAGCGACACGCTCCGGTGCGCGTACATCGCCACGACCGCAAAGGGGCCCAGGCAGCCCGGCACGGCGCCCAGGAGCGCGGCCAGCACGTACTGCCCCCAGCGCCGCCGCTTGAGCCGCTCCTGCCAGCGCCCGCGGCTCAGGACGTTGACATACTCGATCACGAGCATCATCACGCCCACGAAGCCCGTGATCATAAGCGCGTGCCGCAATGTATTCAGAAGCGTGTTCACAACGTGTTGCCTACCCCTCCAGCGATTCCAGGTACTTCTGCGCGTCCAGCGCCGCCATGCACCCGGTCCCCGCCGCGAGTACGGCCTGCTTGTAGACCGGATCGCACACGTCCCCGCAGGCGAAGATGCCCGGCGCGGAGGTGCGGGTCGAAGCCCGTTGCACCTTCACGAACCCCTGCTCGTCGCAGTCCACCAGCGACCGGAACATCTCCGTCTTCGGGTCGTGCCCGATGGCGACGAAGATCCCGTCGCACGCCACCTCTCGCGTTTCGCCCGTCTCCCGGTTGCGCAGCGTCGCGCCCGACACGGTCTCGTCCCCCGCGATTTCGTCCACAACCCAGGGGATCATCCACTTGATCTTGGGATGACGCTTCGCCTTGTCCACCTCGACCGGCGCGGCACGCAGGTAATCGCGCCGGTGCACGATCGTCACGCTTTTCGCAAACCTGGTCAAGAACAGCGCGTCTTCCATGGCCGTATTGCCGCCCCCCACGACGAGGACGTCCCGGTCCCGGAAGAACGCCCCGTCGCAGGTGGCGCACCCGGAGACCCCTTTCCCGTAGAACTTCGGTTCCGACGGTATCGGCAGCCGCCGCGCTTCGGCGCCCGTGGCGATAACCAGGGTCCGGGTGTGCAGCGTCTCGCTGCCCCGCTCCACCGCGTACCCGCCGTCCGCGGCCCGTACCCCCGTTACGTCGCCCGGCGCGAACCGCGCGCCGAACCGCTCGGCCTGCTTCTTGAAGAGCTCCATTAACTCCATGCCCGACAGGCCGTTCGGAAAACCGGGGTAATTCTCCACTTCCGGCGACACGACCAGTTGCCCGCCGGGCGTGGTTCCCTCTACCACCACCGGCTGCAAGTCGGCCCGCGCCGCGTAAAGCGCCGCCGTCAACCCCGCCGGTCCCGAACCGGCAATCACCACGTTCTCCATAATATCCTCCTTGCCCCCCATCATAGTCGTAACGCCCGCGTGCAGGCAACCCTCGGAACAGCCCCGCGGGGCGGGCGGCGGCGAACCGGACCGCAACGTCCTTTACACGCCTGCCGCGAAAGCGCATAACCGGAGCATGTGCGCCGCACGCTACAGGTATCTGTTCGGTCCCGTCCCCTCCCGGCGTCTCGGCCTGTCGCTCGGAGTGGACCTGACGCCTTTCAAAACCTGCAGTTTCGACTGCATTTTCTGCCAACTGGGCGCCACCACGGACAAGACCCTCGCCCGCCGCGAATACGTGCCCGTGGACGGCGTGATCGCGGAGCTGGAGGACTGGATCCGGAGCGGGGCCCGCGCCGACTACATTACCCTGGCCGGCAGCGGGGAGCCCACCCTGCACGCCCGTTTCGGCGAGGTCATCGCGTTTGCCCGGCGCCGCGCGGCCATCCCGGTCGCCCTGCTCACGAACGGAACCCTCTTCGCCGACCCCGACGTGCGCCGGCAGGCCGCCGGCGCCGACGTCGTCAAACTTTCCCTCAGTGCCTGGGACCCGGCGTCGCTCGAACGCATCAACCGGCCGCATCCCGATCTCGCTTTCGCCGACCTGATCGAAGGGCAACGCCGTTTCCGCGCCGGCTACCGGGGCGCGTTGTGGATGGAAGTTTTCCTGGTCCGGGGGTTTAACGACGCGCCGGCGGACGTGACCAAGATCGCGAAACTGGTAAAACCGCTCCGGCCGGACAAGGTTCAACTCAACACGGCCGTGCGTCCGCCGTGCGAGCCCTTCGCGGCCGCCGTGCCCGAGCAGGAGCTGCGCGCCCTGGCGGACCTCTTCGACCCCCCGGCGGAAATCATAGCCGAGTACAGCCGCGACGTGTCGGCCGGAGCGCGCACCACGGAGGCGGAGGTCCGGGACATGCTGGAACGCCGTCCCTGTACGCTCGAAGAAATAAGCCGCGTCTTCGGACTGCACCGCAACGAAGCGTCCAAGTTCGTCGGCCGGCTGACGCGCACGGGCCGGGCGCGGGCCCGGTCGGGGCCCGACGGCCGGACCTATTACGTCGGCGTCCGACCGGGGCGCAGGCGCGAAGACGACACGTGAACCTCGCGCCGGAACCGGCCGCCCGCGACGCCCGTTTCACTCCAGCATGCGGTCCAGCACCTGCTCGTACTCCCGCTGCCGCCGCAGCCCGACCAGGCGCAGCACTTCCCCGCCGTTCCGGAAGAACAGCACCGCGGGAATCGCCCTGATCTTGTAAGACGCCGCCAGGGCGGGCGCCGCATCAAGGTCCACCTTGCAGATCAACGCGCGCCCCCGGTACCGGGCCGCCAGGCGCTCCATGGTGGGCGCCAGCTTCCGGCAGGGCGGACAACTGTCCGAATAGAAATCGGCCAGGCACGGCTGCTCCGCCTTGAGCACAACCTGCTCGAACGCGGCCTCGCTCTCGATATGCACCGGTTCCGCGCGCGGGCCGGACGGTGCTTCGGGGGCGCTCCCCGCCGTCGGCACCTCCTCGCGGCACCCCGCCGCCAATAGCGCCGCCGCCAGTATCGCCGTCGCCGTCCATCCCTTCGCCCTGCTGCGTGTCTTCATACGGTTCTCCTTCTGTTCCCGGCCGGACGGGCTGCGCGCCCGTGTTTCGTTTCGCTGTCGCCGCCAAGACATACCGCGTTACGGCCTCGCGCGCACGAAAAAAGAGGCTGCACCGGGCCCGGTATTCGGGCATAATCGCGGTGGCAACGAAAACACAGCACCCATACATTCCCGCCGGCGCTTCCGGAGCGCCGTCCATAACGTACGGAACCGGATAATGACTGACTCCACCCGCCCCCCCGAATCGCGCGAAGCCAGGCTGTACGAGCGCCGTCCCGACGGAACGGTGCGCTGCAATCTGTGCGCGCACCGCTGCGTAATCGCCGACGGCAAGCAGGGGCTCTGCGGGGTGCGCGCAAACAGCGGCGGCGCGCTTTACACGCTGGTGTACGGCCGCACCATTGCGGAGCACGTCGACCCGATAGAAAAGAAACCGCTGTTTCACTTCTACCCCGGAAGCACGGCTTTCTCCATGGCCACGCCGGGCTGCAACTTCGCCTGCCGCTGGTGCCAGAACTGGGAGATTTCCCAGATGCCCCGCGAACATCACTTCATGGCGGGCCGGAAGGCCGCGCCCGACGCCATCGTCGCGTCCGCCCGGAACGCCGGATGCCGCAGTATCGCGTATACCTACACCGAACCGACCGTTTTTTTCGAATACGCCTACGATACGGCCCGCCTCGCCCGCGACGCGGGTCTGGCCAATCTCTATGTTTCCAACGGCTACATGACGGGGGCCATGCTGGAAACGTTTGCGCCCTGTCTCGATGCCGTCAATGTCGACCTGAAGGCGTTCCGCGACGAAACGTATCGGCGGCTGGGCGGCGTGCTT
>JAFGIZ010000101.1 GCA_016929365.1 Lentisphaerota bacterium | reverse complement strand
GGCAAGGAACCGCACGACCGCATGATTGTTCACGGCCCGATCAAACGGCTCTCCGGCCCCGTTTACCATTACACCTACGACACCATTTACGACCAGTTGACGACGCTCAACAAGTTTTCGAGCATCACCGCGGAAACCCAGTTTCACGAAGGCCGCCGGTTCCGCCTGCTTGACCTGCTGCTGCGCCCGCCCTGGCGCTTTCTGCGCGGGTACGTGCTGCGGCGGGGTTTCATGGACGGACTGCCCGGCCTGATCATCGCCGCCACGGTGTCCTACGGCGTCTTTGCCAAGTACGCCAAGCTGTGGGAACTGCACCGCTCCCGCTGAGTCACGCGCGGCGCCCGGCCTCCCCGGCCGCCGCCCCGCGCCCCAGGGCATGCCGCGCCCAGCGCCACGCCGCGGCCGCCGGACCGCAGCGCCGGCCCCGGGTCACGGCCGCTCCCGGCCCGCTGCGCAAGAGCCGCCGCGCCGAAGCCACCGGCGCGCCGGTGTCGAACGGGCCGTCCCAGAACGACGCGTAACGCCCCAGCCACCGGATCTCCGCCGGCGCCGGCAACGGATCGGAACCCGCCACGACCTGCGCCCCGTGCGCCCGGCCCAGCCGCATCAGGCCCGGTTCGGGCCAGCCCAGAGGCCGCAGCGAGGTATCCGCCATCAGGAGGGCGCCTCCGAAACGGGTCACCAGCTCCCGGACCCGCGCGCCGCGCCGGCCGAACCACTTGCCGGGCGACCAGCTCACCGCCGGCACGCCGCCGGCGTCCAGGACCGCCTGCACCGCCGCCGCCGCCGGCTGCCCGTCCGGCACGCCGCCGCCCAGGGTCAATGCCAGGATTTCCAGGCGCTCCGCCGTGACAACCTGCCGTCCCGCAAAGAGATACAGCCCCGCCGCGCCCCGGCTTGCGGCTTGCGCCGCCCCGGGCGGCACGAGCCGCAGCGCCTCCGGCTCGGCGCCGCATTCCACGCTCCAGCCCCCGCCGCCGGGCAGGCCCGCCTGCCGCAGCCGGTCAAACGCCGCGCATCCCCGCGCCTCGGCCAGGAACGCGGCCGGACAGGCGCCCGGCGCCAGGCGCCCCAGCCGCCGGGCCAGCCCGGCCAGCGCCGCGGGAAGATCATACCCCGGGTACAGGTGCACGTGCGTGTCGGCAATGAGCGTCATGCGGGCTCCCGGTCCCGAGCCTGCGCGTAACACGCCTCCAGCCGCTCACGAAAGGCCGCAAAGTTGTAGCGCTCCCGCGCCAGCGCGCGCCCCGCCGCGCCCAGCCGCCGGCGCCGTTCCGGGTCGTCCGCCAGCGCCGCGAGGCCCGCGGCAAAGGCCGCCGGCTCCGGCGGCACGAGCAGCGCCGTCGTCTCGTCGAGGATCAGGCGGTGCGAGGCCATGTCCGTGGCCACGATGGCGCGTCCGGCCTTGAAGTAATCGAGGATCTTGAGCGGCGTGTTCATGCCCGAGGCGCGCGGCGACACCAGGATGTCCGACGCACTCAGGTAATCCGGCAGCGCGTCCGGCGGAACCTTCCCGGCAAACAGCACGGCGTCCTCGCAACCCTGCGCCCGCAAACGCGCACGGCGTTCCGCGACCTCCGCGGGCGTTCCGCCGATGATCACGAAACGGGCCGCCGGGCAGGCCGCGGCAACCCGCGGTATCGCGTCGAACAGAAGATCCACCCCCTGGTAAACCGCGAACGAACCGACGTACGTGATCACCACGTCGTCCGGCGTGCGCTGCAGACGCGCGCGGCGTTCGGCGGTCCGCTCCGGCGAGGCTTCCGCCGGCGAGGAAGGAATGTCGAAAATGTGGTGTGTCGGCCGCTCTCCCCGCAGCGCGCGCGCCTCGCGCGCGAGGCCCGGCCCCGTGGCGATCACCGCATCCGCGTGCCGCAGCGTGAAACGCTCCACGCACCCGTAACCCCGCATCACGGCGCGCAACAGCGCACCCTGGCGGTAGGCCGTCACGTCCGAATGCTTTTCGAATACCGCCCGCGCCCCGGTCAGCCGCGCAATCGCGAGCCCCACGATCCCGGTATCCTCGACGCCGTGCACAAACCCGTAGCGGTGCCGTAACGCCAGGCACAACCCGTAAACCAGCAGCACGGCGTCGAACGCGGCCTTGGCCAACGAGGGGCCGATGGCCACCTCGCGGACCCGGAACAGGTTCGGCACGCGGATGATCCGCACGCCCGGAATGGCCGCCGCTTCGCCGAGCGGCAGCGTCACCAGGTCAACGGCATATCCCGCCTCCGCCAGGGCCCGCACGTCGAAGCCGACCCGCAGCGGCGTACCCCGCCACTGCAGAAACGGCTGGGAGGCAAGAAACAGAACCCGGCGGCTGCGCGACCCGGCCATCAGAACACAAACGTCACGCCGACGCCCGTGGCCTCGCTGTCCAGCGGGATCGTCCGTGTCGTCGGCGCGTCCGCGGCGTCGGACCGCGTGTAGGTGGCGCGCGTTTCCAGGTCCATGTCGCGCATGAAAAACTCGACCGTCAGGTAACGCGTCACGTACACGCTCATCCCGTACAGCGTGACGTCTCCGGTTTCGTCCGTGGTGTCGATCGTCCGGCGCCGGCCGCCCGTCCGTTCCGTCGGACGGCCCGCGTCGATCCAGTCCGCCTCGCCGGCATAACCCAGGTTCCACCAGGGTTCTTCATCGAAATCGACGGAGAAATCGGCCCGCCCGATACCCGCGTAGAAGCGTACGCGGTCGCCCCAGGCATAGCGGGTTTTCTCGGGAAAGACGAAATCGTTCACCGCCCAGTCTCCGGCACGCAGCAGGTCGCCGAGACTCACGCGGCCCATGGCGGAGAGAATCATGCCCTCCGCCACGAAGGTGCCGTCGCTGTGCCCGTCATCCATGGTGATCGTCCGGGCCCGGATCTCGTCCCAGGTCAGCTCGACGCCCAGCCAGGGAATGACGTAGTAGCGCAGCATCAGCTTGTTCAACCCCTGGTCCGTATCCTCTTCCAGGCGGTTGATCGTCCCCAGGAACCGGTCTTCTTCCGCGGGGCCGTCCTTGACCGTGGTCTTCAGCTCGAAATCCGTGGAGCGCAGCCCGATCTCCAGGCGGTCCCGGATCCCCTTGCGGTACACGGTTTCCCAGCCGGACATGTCGGGCCAGGCCACCGTTTCCAGCCAGCCCGGTTCAGGCTGCTCCCAGGCGGGCTCCGCCGGGGTGGCCAGCTTCGGCCGCTCCGGCGCCCCCCGCGGCACGGCCGGACCGGGCGCCCGGGGCGGCTCGGGTTCTTCGGGCAGCTCCGCCGCGGCCGGCGCCGGCGGCTCGGGCACGGATGCCGCGGGCCGGGCGGCCTGCGGTTCCGGAACGGACGCAGGGGCCGGCATCGGCGCCCGTGCGGGCGCCGGCGCCGCGGCGGTAACGGCCGGCTCCGGGTCCGGCTCCGGGTCCGGCTCCGGGACGGCCGGCGTGTCCGCCGCCTCAATGGCCAGCAGCTGGCGGAGCGAAGCCGCGGGCGCCTGCCGCATGAAGGTCTCCCGGTCCCCGCCGTGCAGGTACACTGCCGTACTCACGGGCTTTCCGCGCGACACGTCAACCAGCGCCGTGTTCAGGCTCAGCGTGCCCCCCTGGGCCGCGACGTCGCCTGCCACGACAAACGGCACGTTCAAGGTCCTGCCGGCCGTCACGGCATAGTCGGCATCCGTCGAGGGCGATGCGTCCGCGCCCAGCCGCTGGTGCACCTCGAAACGGGGCATCACCCGGTAGCGGCCGGATTGCTCCAGCAGCGCGGAAACCCGGTTGGCCAGGATCCCGGCTTCGCCCAATCCGACCCCTTCGCCCGCCTTAAACGTAAGCACCGCGCAGACCGGCTTTTCCGCCGCCGCCCCGCATACCGCCACCGCCCACGCTGTCATCACCGCATACGCCGCTTTCAACATCATTTGCTCCTCTCTGCTGCGTTCGCCTCAATGCAAGGCATCGTAAAAAACCGCGGCAATCCGCTCCGAACCCGCCGGCGTCGGATGGAGGCCGTCGGGCTGCAGATACGCGCTGCCGTCTCCAAAAGCCCGTTCCACGTCCGCCAGGCCCGCGCCCTCCGCCCCGGCCAGCGACCGGATCCGGCCGCTCAGCGCCCGCGCGGCGCCGGCGTACAGGCTGTGCACCCCGTCCATGGGCGGCAGCGTGCCGAGCACCGGGATCGTCCGGTTCGCTTTCGCTGCCTGGACCATGGCCCGCAGGTTGCCGATGCTCACGTCCGGGTCCGCGCCGTTGATCGCGTCGTTGGACCCGTACAGGATCAACACGTAGCCCGGGCGGTAACGCCCAAGCAATCCGCCGATCGCCCCCGCGCCCGACCCCGTCCGGGCGCCGCCCTGGCTGTAGTTCGCAACGCCTTTGCCGGCGCGGCCGGCCAGAATCGACGGCCAGCCGTACGCCGTAATGCTGTCGCCCATGGCCAGGTACAGGTCCGGATTGTTCTCTCCGAAGTCGTGCCCTGAGCCGAGCGGCGACCCGTCGTCCTCACACCCCGCCAGCAACACCGCCGCGGCCAGACACGCCGCCGCACCGAGCCAACACCGGCTTCGTACATGCGTCTTCATTGAAACCCCCTTTCCAGAGGCAAAAACAGGCTGCACTATACAACCCGTCCCGTACCACCGTCAACCACCGGCACACGGGCCGGCTCGGCCCGGCCCGCCCCGGTATCCGGCGCCCTGAATGCGCCACGCCGCCGCCCCTTTTGCCTTGCGCTCCCGGTCAGGCAGACTTAGCCTCTTTTCATGCACCAACGGCAACTGTTCCAACCGCAGCGCGCCACGCTCGACCTCGTTCTGGGGATGAGCATCGCCCTGGTCCTGGTGTTTCTCAACCTGTGGGTCAACTTTATCGACGCGTTCCATCGTTTTTTCGCGCACTACGCGCAGTTTCCCCTGATGTCGATCCTGGTCAACCTGCTCCTCTTCTGGCTGGCCGTCCTGCTCTGGCTCGCGTTCCTGCGCTGGCGCGCCATGTACCGGCGCCAGGCCGATCTCCAGGCCGTGATCTCCGGCATCAGCCCCGATGCGCTCATCGTGGCCGACATGAACCGCCGCATTCTCATGTGCAACGATTCGATCTACCGGCTCTTCGGCTACCGGCCCGGCGAAGTGATCGGCCGGACCACGGACCTCCTGTACGGCGACCGCCGGGCCAACCGGGACGCGCGGCACGAAATTCACGACGCCCTCGAACGGGACGGGTTCCACGTCGGCCTGGCCACCGGCCGGCGCAAGGATACAACCACGTTCCCCCTCGAGATCATTACGGGGGACATCCAGGGCCGCGTCGGCGCCGTGCTCCTGCTGCGCGACATCCGGTTCCGGGTCAGCCAGGAGGAAAAACGGCGCCGCATGGAGTCGCAGATGCAGCAGCAGCAGAAACTCGAAAGCCTGGGCATGCTGGCAGGCGGTATTGCGCACGATTTCAACAATGTCCTGGGGGCCATCATGGGCAACGCCGACCTCGCGCTCCAGGATCTTGCCGAGCAGTCTCCGCTGAAGCCGCGCCTGGAGGCCATCATGAGCAGCGGCCGGCGCGCCGCGTTGTTGTGCCGCGAGCTGCTCGCCTACGCCGGTAAAGGCCGTTATGCCGTCGAACCGCTGGATCTTTCCGAGGTCATCCGCGAAATGGAAAGTTTTGTCGGCGCCTCCCTGTCCAAGAAACTCCGGGTCGAATACCGGTTGGCTCCGGGGCTGCCCCCGGTCAAGGCCGACGTCACGCAGCTGCGGCAGGTGCTGATCAACCTGATGACCAACGCCTCCGACGCCGTGGGCGACGCCGGCGGGACGGTCACCCTCACCACCGCGCGGCACGAAGTCCCCGCCGGGGACCCCGGTATCGCGGGCTACTGCGTCGACGGGCCGCCGCGCCCCGGAACGTACGTCCGCCTCACGGTCGAAGACAACGGCTCCGGCATGGAACCCGGGATTGCCGGCAAGGCCGCCGAACCGTTCTTTACCACCAAACCCGATGCCCGCGGCCTCGGCCTGTCCGCCGTGCACGGGATCGTGCGCGCCCACCGCGGCACGCTGGTCCTGGACAGCCGGCCCGGCCGGGGCACGGCCGCCACGGTCCTGCTGCCGGTCATGCACGCCGCGCAGGCGCCCGCCGGGCCGGCCGAGGCCTGGCGCGCCGCCGGCACCGTGCTGGTCGTGGACGACGAACCGCCCATCCGCGAGCTTGCCGCCAACATGCTGCGGCGCGCCGGCCTGGAGGTCATCCAAGCCGCCGACGGGGACGAGGCGGTCGCCCGCTTCCGCGAGGCCGCCGCCGTCCGCCTGGTCCTGCTCGACGTCTCCATGCCCGGCATGAGCGGCCAGGAAGTGTATGCCGAACTGCAGGCGGTCCGGCCCGGCGTGCCCGTGCTTTTTTCCAGCGGCTACATCGAGGAACGGGCGGTCAATATCGCCGAACCGCGCGGCCCGATCGGTTTCGTCCAGAAACCCTATCGCATGGAGGAACTCATCCAGGAGGCGCGCGCCCTGCTGGAGCCGTCATGACCGAAGCCCGCGACACACAGAACGGGGAATCGCCCGACGTCGAGGTGGTGCAGGAAAGCCCGTCCTCCGAGAAGCACGTGATCCTGGCGCGGCAGGTCTTTCCCGATCAGCTCCCTGTCGTGCCGCTCGACGAACGCCCCCTCTTTCCGCGCATGACCGTGCCCATGCTGATCGACCGCCCCCCCTTGAAGGAGATGCTGCTGTCGCTTGCCAGGTCGTCTTCCCGGACCAAGCTTGTCGGGCTCGTGCTCAAGCGGGAAGCCGACCGCGAATCCGGCGATCCCGCCGGGCGCGCCGGCCTGCACAGCGTCGGCGTCATCGCCGAAATCCTCCGCCTGGCCCAGGCCTCCGAGGAGGGCGGCGTCCAGGTCCTGCTGGCCGCGCTGGACCGCTTCCGCATCCGCGACGTCACGCGCCGCCAGCCGACCCTGCTCGCCCGCGTGGAATACCTGTACGAGACGGAGATGACCGACAACCCGGAGCTCAAGGCCTATTCGATCTCCGTCATCCAGAGCATCAAGGAACTGATCCAGCTCAACCCGCTGCACAAGGAAGAGCTGAGCCTCTTCATGCAGCACTCCAGCCTGAACGACCCCGGCCGCCTGGCCGATATCGCCGCCGCGCTCACCACGGCCGACGGCGCCGAGCTGCAGGAGGTGCTCGAAACGCTCAGCATCCGGGCGCGGCTCAAGAAGGTGCTCTACCTGCTCAAGAAGGAAATCGACATCTCCAAGCTGCAGGTCAAGATCAGCAAGCAGATCGAAGAGAAACTCTCCCAGCAGCAGCGCCGCTTCTTCCTGCGCGAACAGCTCAAGGCCATCAAGAAGGAACTCGGCCTGGAAAAGGAAGGCAAGGAAGCGGAAATCGAACGGTTCGAAAAACGCGTCGCCGATCTCGACATGCCCGAGGAGGCCGCCGCCCGCGTGAACGAGGAGCTGGACAAGCTGCGCCTGATCGAACCGGCCTCGCCCGAGTTCACCGTCACCCGCAACTACCTCGACTGGCTCACCAGCCTGCCCTGGGGCGTGATGACGACCGACAACTACGACCTGCGCCGCGCCACCCGCATTCTGAACAGCGACCATTACGGCCTGGACGACATCAAGGACCGCATCCTCGAGTTCCTTTCCGTCGGCGCGCTCAAGGGCAGCATCTCCGGATCGATCCTCTGTTTCGTCGGCCCCCCCGGCGTCGGCAAGACCTCGCTCGGCCGCTCCATTGCCCGCGCCATCGGCCGCAACTTCTACCGCTTCTCCGTGGGAGGCATTCGCGACGAAGCGGAAATCAAGGGCCACCGCCGCACCTATATCGGCGCCCTGCCCGGCAAGTTCCTGCAAGCCGTCAAGACCGCCGGCAGCGCGAATCCCGTGATCATGCTCGACGAAATCGACAAGGTCGGCGCCAGCTACCACGGCGATCCCGCCTCCGCCCTGCTCGAAGTGCTCGATCCCGAACAGAACCGCGATTTTCTCGACCATTACCTCGACGTCCGCTTCGACCTGTCCAACGTCTTCTTTATCTGCACGGCCAACCAGCTCGACACCATCCCCTGGGCCCTGCTCGACCGCATGGAGGTCATCAAACTGGCCGGTTACATCATGCAGGAGAAGCTGCAGATCGCGCGCCGCCATCTCGTGCCGCGCCAGCTCCGGGAGCACGGGGTCGACCGCAAGCGCATCCTCCTGACCTCCGCCGCGCTGCGGGAGATCATCGAGGGCTACGCGCGCGAGCCCGGCGTGCGCGGGCTCGAGAACCACATCAAGAAAGTCGTCCGCAAGACCGTCAAACAACTCGTCGAGGCGGGCGACCCGGCGCCCGAACGTGTCAGGATCGAACCCGCCGATATCGCCGACCTGCTGGGCAAGCGCGTCTTCAGCGACGAGCCGTTTCTCAAGAAAGCGCGGCCCGGCGTCGTGATGGGCCTGGCCTGGACCCGGCTCGGCGGGGACGTCATGTACGTTGAAGCGGCGCGGGTCGATACCGGCAAGGCGGGGTTCAAACAGACCGGCCAACTGGGCAAGGTCATGGTCGAATCGTCGGAAATCGCCTACACCTACGTGCGTTCGTTCCTGGATCGCGACCCGGCGGTGCGGAAGTTCTTTCTCGACAATTTCATCCACCTCCACGTGCCGGCCGGCGCCACCCCGAAGGACGGCCCTTCCGCGGGCGTCACCATGGCCTGCGCGCTCTACTCGCTGGCGCGCGGCGTGCCCGTGCGGCGCCGCGTGGCCATGACCGGCGAGCTGACCCTGGCCGGCCGCATCATGCCCGTCGGCGGCATCAAGGAAAAAACCATTGCCGCCAAGCGCGCCAAGGTCCGCGAGCTGGTCTTTCCCGCCGAAAACCGGAAAGACTTCGAGGAGCTGCCCGAACGGGTCCGCAAAGGGCTGGTCCCGCATTACGTCGACACGTTCGCCGACGTCGTGGCGCATTGCTTCCGCCGCCGGGTCAGAAGCGAAACGGGGTCCGCCGGATAACGCCCTGCGCCAGCGGCTTGTACTTCAGGATCTCGTCGGGGCCGTAAAACCCCTTCGGCACCCGGCACAGCGGGTAGACCAGGGTGCGCGGTTTCAGGAACGTCCCCGGATCGGTCACGCTGTTGCAGCCGACCTGGCAGTAGTCGCCCAGGCAGACCCCCATCTTCGCGCCGCCCAGATCGTAGGTCCGTCCCCCGCACGCGACGTGCAGCGTGGGCCGCTGCTCGCGCGGAAACAGGCCCGCGAACAGTCCGATGTTCGCCGTCGTCGCCTGGTTCCCGAAATGCGACCGATACCCGCATAGCGAATCGCCCACGTAAGACGGATGCGGAAACGCCGCCCCGTCCATCATCACGCTGTTCTTGATCTCGCCCCGCACCGTCACCCCGTTCCCCAGGATCACGTTCTCGCGCAGGTAGGCGCCCTGCCGCACCGACGTCCCGCACCCGATGATGACCGGGCCGTGCAGGCCGGCCCCCGCTTCGATCGTGGAGCCGGCGCCGATCGAAATGCCCCCCGCCTCGAGCCCGAGCACCGCGCCGATCACCCGCGCGTCCCGTCCCACGCGAAGGACGGGCCGGGTTTCCCCGGAGCCGGCCCCGATAATCAAGGCCGGCGCGAAAACCGCCCCCGCCTCCAGGATCACCTCGAACGCCCCCCGCACCATGCCCGCGCCGGGCGCGGTATCGGTGTGCCGCCGCGCCTCCGCGCCCGCGGCCGCGGCCGCCCGCTCCAGCCAGGACCGGGCATAGGCGCCGATTCCCCGGATCGCCGCGCAGACCGAGGGCGTGTCGTCCAGCAGCGCCCGGTGCGCGAACGGATGCGCGTCGAAGTCGAAATACGTCTCCGCCCGCAAATCCGCCGGCACCGCCGACGCGTCATCCGGTAAAGCCAAAATCCCCATCCCGTACGCCTTCCCCTTCCGACCTCGGGTATCCTTAGGCCACCCGCCCCTTTCCGTCAAGCCGCCGGGAAAAGGGATTTGGCCCCGACGCCGTCATTTTCTATAATACGGTGTCATGCAGCGCGTCTATATCGCCCTCGTCCTCGCGGCGCTGTGCGCCGCGGCGGCCGCCGTCACGCAGTCGCCGGCGCCCGAATACGCCTTCGCCGCCGTCGACCAGCAAGCCCGGCCCGAGGCCGGGACGCTCGAACATGAAGGGCTCGAACGCACCTATCTGCGCTACGTGCCGAACAACCTGCCGCCGGACCCCGTGCCCCTGGTCCTGGTTCTGCACGGGGGCGGCAATAACGCGCAAATTACCATGGAAGGCACCCACGAAGGCCGCTGGAACGCGCTCGCCGACTCCGAAAACTTCATCGTCGCCTACCCCGAAGGCCGCCTCGATCCGGGGTCGGAAACCAGCCACCACTGGAACGATTGCCGCAGCGACATCACCAACCCCGACGCGCTTTCCACCAACGACGACGTCGGGTTCATCGCCAAACTGATCGACGCGCTCGCCGCGGATTACCGGGTGAACACCAACCGCGTCTACGCGACCGGCCCCTCCAACGGGGGACTCATGACCTACCGCCTGGCCGTCGCCCTGCGCGACCGGCTGGCGGCCGCCGCCGCGCTGATCGCCAACATGCCGGCCAACAGCGAATGCCCCGCGCCGGGCGACGCCATGCCCCTGTTTATCCTGCTCGGCACGGAGGATCCGTTCATGCCCTTCGAAGGCGGCCCCTACGGCGTCACCTTCGGCGGAGGCCGCGGCCAGGCCCTCTCCGCCGCCGAGACAACGAATATCTGGATCACGGTCAACGCGCCGGACCCGGAACCGGCGGTCACCAACCTGCCCGACCTGGCCACCAACGACCAGTCCACGGTAACCGTCTTCAGCTTCACGAACGGGATTGCCGGCAGCGAGGTCCTCTACTACCGCGTCAACGGGGGCGGCCACCAGGTGCCGGGGGCATGGCCGGGGACGTCGGAAGAGGCGCTCGGCCCCAAGAACAACGATATCGTCGCCGTCGACGAAATCTGGCGGTTTTTCAGCCGCCATTCGCGGTAGCGGCGCCCGGCTCCGCCGCGGCCGCGTCGTCCCCGGCCCGCGGGGCAATCAAGGCCTGCACGTTGCCGACGGCCCGCAACCAGGCGACCTGCGCCGTATCGCGCTCGAATCCCGCGGCCGACTCCTGCAGACGGCTTTCGACAACGTTGACCCGGGCCGCCAGCACGTCGAGCTCCGTGGCGCTGCCGGCCTCCACCCGGTCTTCGGCCAGACGCAGCTCCGCCTCGGCCAGGGCCACGCCTTCGCGGGCCACCTCCAGCGCCGTGTCGGCGTAACGGAGCGCGTCATCCGCGTCGCGCACGTCGTTATAGATCTGCTCCGCCAGCGCTTCGCGTTCGGTCCGGCGCTGTTCCAGCACGCTGCGCGCCCGCCGGATGTCGCCCGAACGGCGGAACGTGTCCCACAGGGGGACGTTGACGCTCACGGCGATCCCCCACACGTCCACCGTGTCCCCGAAATCCTCGCCTTCGATCCCGTAATTCCCCGTCAGGTCCAGCTTGGGCAGCCGCGAGGCCCGCGCGGCGTCGTGCTCGTGCCCGGCGGCCGCCTCGGCCTGCCGGCTCGCCAGGTAATCCGGCCGCCAGGTCAGGGCCAGCGCGCAGGCGTGCTCCGGCTCGTCGCGCAGGAACGGCGGCGCCGGTTCCGACGCGTCGATCTTCAGGCGCCGGCTCGTGTCCACGCCGATCACGCGCCGCAGGGTGCGCGCGGCCAGCGACAGCTCCTTCTGCGCCAGGGCCAACTCGCGCCCCGCCACCGCCAGCCGGTAGGCCTCCTGCCGCACCTCCAGGTCCGTGGCCCGCCCGGATTCGCGTTCGGCCCGCAACAACGCCAGCCGCTCCTCCCGCAGCCGGACTTCTTCGTGGCGCACCCGGATCACGTCCATGCGGTAGACGATCTCGTAGTACAGGCGCGCCGCCTCCGCAAGCACGTACTCGCGTACGGCGTCGCGCTGCAGCTCGGCCAGGCGCCGCGTCGCGCGCGCCGCCTGGTACCGGTCGATTTTCTCCAGGTTCAGCAACGGCCCCGTCACCTGGAGCCGCGCGTCGGCCACCGTGTACGGCCCGATCGTCTCCGCGAACTCCGTTGCAAACGAGACCGTGCGGTCGGCGCCGCCCGGCCCGCTCACGCCGCCGCTGAAGACGAGGGGATCGGTAAACCCGTACACTTCCGTACTGCGCTGCAGTTGCGTTTCCGCCACCTCGCCGCGCAGTTCCGGAAACAACCCGCCGCGCGCGGCCGTCGCGATGCCTGCGGCCTCTTCGATCTTGAGCCCGGCCAGGGCGATCTCCGCGCTGTGCTCCGACGCGTGCTGCAGCGCCTCGCGCAGCGTCAGCGTCAACGGCTCGGCCGCCCGCGCGGCGCAGAGGGCGGCGGTGCAACAGAATACGAGGACCGGAAAACGGCGCATGGCTCTGGTTATGACCGATCGCGCGCGGGGTTGTCAAGACGCTACGGGTCCGGCACCCGCACCCGCGCGCGGTAGAAACGCGCCGCCGCGGGCGCGTTGGTGTCCGGCACCCACAGCAGGCCGTCCGTGCCGGCCAGGTTTGTCCGCACGTGCGTCCAGAACGGCGCCGGCGCCGCCAGGTTCGTGGCCGCGTCTACGCCGTAAACCCGCTGCGCCGACGACTCGAAGGCGACACGGGCCACGCCGTTGCTCACCGCGATAAAACTGATGGCAAAGAACGAATTCGAATCGTTCGGCACGGTGTCGGCCGTGTATTCGCCCAGCTCGTTCAAACCGTCGTTGTCCCCGTCCGCGCCCGGCGCGGCGTTGGTCGGCCCGCCGAAATACAGGTACTCCCACCAGGACGGAATCCCGTCCCCGTCCGCGTCCACGGGCACGGTCTGGCCCGCGTTCAGAAAGCCGCGCGAATGCGGCACGGGCGCCTGCCACCCGAAGTCCCCGTACCCGATCCCGTTCCCGGTGAGCTGCAGCGAATACCCCTCGGGCGTCGTATCGTCCTCCGCCACGCCGATATCCTCCGACGTCTCCCCGGCGGCCGGGCCCTCCGTGGCCGTGATGACCCCCTCGTAGCTCAGGAACTGGATCACCCCCGTGCACGCCGGCACCAGCGCGACGCCGTGCCCGAATAACCCGCCGTTGCCCATCAGCGCCCGGTCGAACCAGACCGCGCCGTACCCGTTGGTTTCGTGATCGATCACCCCCGACAGGGGCAGATTCTCGAGGTATACCTCCCCGCCGGCGAACGTGCCCCGGTAAAACACCAGCTCCAGCCCGTCCAGCACCGTCCCGGCGGGACCGGCAATTTCGATGCCTTCGTTGACATCGAGCGTATTGGCATCGTCGTAGTGGATCTCGTTGATCCAGACGTTCGGGATGACGTCGAAGCGTACGCAGACCGACGCGGTGGCCGTGTTGTCCGCCGGATACGGATCGGTTTCCACGCCGGTCCAGACCGTCGCCGCGGAATCCGCCGCGCCCGGCGTCACGGCTTCCGCCGTGAGCGTCACCGTTGTCCCCGTATGCGACGCCAGGACCCCGAGGTGATACGTCACCGTACCGCCGGCCAGCTCGACCGTCCCCGCGCCGGCGTCCGCCGCGACGAACGCGAGCTGCGGCGGGAGCGGATTGACCAGCGTCGCCTCCGTCGCCGCCGGGCCGCGGTTGGTCACCGTCAGCGTAAAGACCACGTTGCTGCCCAGGCGCAGAACGGCGGCGGACGCCGTGTGCCGCAGCGCCAGGTCGGCCTCCGGCGGCGCCCGCACCGCGGCCCACCAGGTGCTCCACCGGTTCGCGGGCGCATGGGCGTACGTCTGCAGCGTCCACATCCGGGCGCCGTCCGAGGGGTCCACCGCCGCGGCGCTGTATTCGCCCCACACGTTGCGCCGGGTCTCCGCCGAACGGTACGGCGCCTCGCCGGCCTTGGTCAGACGCGGCGCCCGCTGCGTGCCCGGCGGGTCGGTTCCCGCGCGATACGCGTAACCCGCCGAGGCGTAGAACGAGGTCGAAAACGCGGAAAACCCGATCAGCACGTCGTTCGAGGCGTTCACGGCGAGGCTCGGATACGCGTAGAATACCCCCCCGTCCGGATCCTCGACGCGGCCCCGCTGCAGCACCCCGCCGTCGGGCCGGACCTGCCACCACTGCACGGCGCTGCGCGTCGCGTCCTGGAACGGCAGGAAGACCGTGTGGCACATCCATAACGCGCCGTTGCGGTACACCAGGTCGCGGATCCGGCCGTCCATCAGGTCGATCCGGTGGGTGGAGCCGCGTTGCGGCCCGAACTCCTTCAAGCCCGGCTGATAATACTGCCACGTGTCCGCCACCAGGCACGTGGCCGCGCCCAGCGTGAACGTCTCCGCGCCGACCGGACCGGTCACGGTCGACAGCTGCGGCATGCCCCGCAGACGCGGAATGTGGGCGAGGTACAGCGTGTCCTCCGCCTCGTCCGTCGTCACGGCGGGCACCATGTGCCAGTCGTTGCTGCCCAGCTCGAAACGCGTCCAGCCGGCCGTCGCGTTCGTGTACAGCCCGGCTTTATCGAAAACCAGCAGCTCGGTCCGCACCAGCGTCACGTTCGTCGCCGACAGCGACTGCCCGGGCGAAAAATCCCCGGCCGCCGGAAAATTGGTTCCCGAAATCACGTTGGCATGCACGGCAATCCACTTGCGGTTGAACCCGACGTTGAGCGTTGCCGCCGCGAGCGGCGCTTCCGGGTCCACGGGTATACGGTAACGGTCCCAGCCGCCCGCCGGATCGCCCGTCTGCGAGACGGCCAGCAGGATGGCCGCGTTGGTGGTCAGGGGATCGGCCCCCGCCGCCGCGATCCAGCGCGCGGCGCCGGGATCGTACAGCACGCGCGGCGCATAGGCATACCCGCCGGGCGCGAAGGCCACGCCGGCGTTGTTCGTCCAGAAATGCAGGTGCGAAAACGCCGACACCACCCCGCCCGTGCGGTCCTGGATCAGGAACTCCGGGTTCGTCACCGCCATGAGCCGGTTGGTGCCCACCGCGCCGGACGGGTTCGGCGGCGTCCCGACCGTCAGGAAGCCGTTGGTAAAAGCCCGCGCCGCCGGCACGCCGGAACACAGCGCCAACGCGCAAAACACGCGAATCCCGGCCGTTCGCATATTCAAGAACCCGCTTTTTGCGCCGAAACGCAACACAACCCTCCCCTCTGTGATACGATTGAAAGCAGGATATGTGCCTAATCCGGGCTTTCGCCCGCAAGACGTGTGTGAGTCTCCTCTGCCGCCCACACACATGCCGCACACGCTCAACCCCTCGACGCCGCGAACGTTCGCCGGCTATGCGCGCGGCTCAACGCCGCTGCCGGTACAGGGCGGGATCCACGGCGCGCGCCATGGCGGCGGTATCCAGGGGCACGTCCAGGAAGGCGTCGAGGCGGGCGGCCGCGGCCGCGGGATCCGCGACCACCTCGCGGTGCCGGCAGTACAACACGTCGATATGCGGCTGCCCGGTGAGCCAGGCGCGCACGGCGTCGAGATGCTTTTTGAAATGCGTTTTGAGCACGTCGTCCGGGGCCTTGGACGATTCGCCTTTGCGCGCCAGCATGGCGGCCTGCGAGGCGAGCATTTCGTCCAGGTCGCGCAGCATGAAAACCACCTGGTAGCGGTAACCGGGCGGCAGGTGAAACAGCAGCATGGACACGATCTTGAACACCTTGCCCTCCGCCTCGGGCAGCCAGGACACGTCGTCCCGGATCTTCTTGGCCACCTCGAGCTCGTAGTAGCCGCGCGGGTTGTCGTCGTCGGCCGACCGGACATGGTCGGTCAGAGGCGGAATACCGCCGGCGCACAGCATCTGCATCATCATGGAGGTCCCGCTGCGGGGCAGTCCGGATACAATCGTGATCATGGGCGCGGGAGTGTAGCGGGCGGCATCCGCCCGGTCCAGCCCAAACCTACGAGAACACGTAGACCGGCCGGCCGCTCAACGGCACGCGGTCCCCCTGCAGATCCAGCGGCGCGCCTTCCACGTCCGTCGCCCGCTCCACCGGCCACGGCAGCGCCGCCGCGCAGGGGGCCTGCGTGGTGTACGCCGCGCAGACCTTCCGCCCGTCGGGCCGGCGGAACAGGAACGCCTGGATGCCGCGCGGCGCGGTCTTTTCGCCCCCCAGCTCGGTCAGCTTCGCCACGAAGGCCGCCCGCCCCACGCTGTGCAGGAAATGCCGCAGGGCGCGGTAGGCCGGGCGCGCCCGCCAGTGTTCCGGGTCCCGGTCGTCCATCAACCCGTAGCCGTAGGCCCCCAGCCGCCACCAGGTCACGCGCTCCGCCATCCCGGAACACAACGCGATCAGCAGGTAGCGCACCATATAATCGGCATACACGGCCTCGCTCACGCTCGGGTCGTTCGTTCGCGGGCCGGGCGATACGTAGGGCGCGCCCACGGGCGAGTGGACCCCGGTGCCGCGCAGGGGCCAGTTGACCTCCGAGACGATGAAGCGGTCTTCGCACGCCGGCGACCACCGCGCCAGCGCGCGCCCCAGCGCGAACTTGTCCAGCGCGCGGAATCCGCCCTGCCGGTTCTCCGGCGCCCCGCGCCGGTCCACGTAGAGATGATGCGACAGGGCGTCGAAGTGCAGCCCTTCCGGCACGCACTGCAATGCGGCCAGCACGAAGGGATACTCGAAATCGATCACCGCCGGCCCCGTCAGCCGCACCGCCGGCCCGCCGGCCGCCGCCTCGGCCACGCCCTCCAGCAGCCGGCGGTACTCGCCGAAGTCCCAGACGCCCCACTTGACCCGGTTGATCGCATGGCCGACCTCGATCCATTCGGCCAGCCCCCCGACGCGTTGCAGCACGTCCCGCACGAAGCGCCCCCAGGCGCCGGGCTCCAGCACCGCCCCCCGGCTCTGCACCAGCGCCGCCGAAACGGGATGCCCCGCGCCGTGCCGCTCCTCCAGGAACGCCGCCGCGGCATCCCATTGAGACGGCCCGGCGTGCGCGTAAAACCGCACCAGCAGCGGCACCCGGCCCAACGCCTCCAGGGCCGCGCGCACGGGCGCCTCGCGGCCGGGCCACGGTTCCACGGCGACCGCCGTCCGGCCCCGCATCGCGACCTCGCCGATAAAACACTGTTCCCGCAGTTCCCGGTAGGCCGCGCGCACGCCCCGCCAGGCCGCCGCCGTCGCGCCCGCCAGCCGAAGATGGCGCGACGGCGGAAAGTGCCGCGCGCGGTCCCGCGCGCGCAGCGCGTTGACCGGCTGGCCGGACCGGCTGTCCCAGATCCACATGTCCTGTTCCCGGGGATACCGCGGGTCCGTCAGCCCGTACCGCTGCCGCTGCAGCGTGCGCCGGGGACGGCGCACCGCCCGGGTGGCCGTGTGGACCGCAAAGGCGCGCCGGAAGAACCGCTCCCAGCGCTGAAAACGCCGCGGCGGCGGCTCCGGCGCGAAAAGCATTTCCTTGAACACGCGCAAGAGGTCCGAGGGCAGGGCGATGCGCGAAACGTCCCGCGCCCGGTCGCGGTCCGACAAACGCGTCTTGAAGAACCCCCGGTTGAGGTCGACCAGGGCGGGGATCCACCCGCCGTCCGCCGCCTGCGGTTGCAGCAGGATATTCTGGTTGCCCAGGTCGTTGTGGCGGAACCCGGCCGCATGCATGCGGCGCACCGCCCCGGCCACGGTTTCCAGCAGCGCCATGAACCGCGCGCATTCGGGGTCATCGCGGAACAGGCGGATCAACTCGTCCCGGAAACACGTGGCCCCGTCGAGATACTCGGTCAGGAAGTAACTCTCGAGCAGCCGCCCGCCGCGCCAGCGCTCCAGGAACCCGAGCGGCCGCGGCGTTCCCACGCCGTGCGCGCGCAGCCGGCGCGCCGCCCGGCACGCCCGCGCCGCCTTGGACCCCCGGCGCCGGTCGAGCCGGTCCTTCAGCGCCGCCTGCCGGGCATAGGCCTTGACCCGCACCGCCGCCCGGCCCTCGCCGCACGGCAGCTCCAGGCGCGCGCCGCCGTGCCGGCCCGCCGCCCCGCTCCCGCCCGCCGCCGCGAGGCGCTGCCGGATCGTCCCGGCCGCGGTCAGAAACAGCGGGTCGCGGAAAGCCGGGTCGATCCACCCGGTATACGGACCCGCCGTGAGCGGGGCCTCCTCGTCCTGGGGCCCTGTGTCCTTCACGCCCGGAAGCCTAGCCGCGCCGCGCGCGCCGGTCAAGCCGCCCCGTGTTTTCGGGTTTAAGCCGCGCCCGCCCCTGTGCTAACGTCACGGCATGCAGAACCGCCACGCCACGCCGACACCCCGCATCCGGGTGCCGCACACCGAAAGACTGGACGGGCCCGCCGCCGGCCCCGTCCCGCCCCCGGCCGGCGGCCAGGCCATAACCAGTACGCCCCTCGACGCGAACTACGAGATCATCGACCGGATCGGCGGGGGCGGCATGGGCGTCGTCTACCTCGCCCGCGACCGCCGGCTCGGACGCCACGTGGCCGTCAAGCGCCTGAACCCCGACGTCCTCAGCCGGGCCGATCTCAAGGAGCGGTTCGCGCGCGAAGCCCGCTCGATCGCGTTGCTGAATCATATTCACATTGTGCACGTCTACACCCTGGGCGAAGACGACGACGGACCCTATATCGTCATGGAGTACGTGCCCGGGCCCGCCGAACGCGCGCCGGACCGGACCCCGCCCCCGCCCTACACCCTCGCCGAAAAAGTCAACGCCGAAGGACCGCTCTCGGCCAACGCGGCCGTCACGCTCATCATCAAGATCGGGCGCGCCGTGGAATACGCCCACGGCTGCGGCGTGATCCACCGCGACCTCAAGCCGTCCAATGTCCTCCTCGACGCAAGCGGCGAGCCGAAGATCGTGGACTTCGGCCTGGCGCGGCACGAAGGACCGGACGACGAACGGCTGACCGTCCCCGGCGAAAAAATGCTTTCCCTGGGCTACGGCGCGCCGGAGCAGGAAACCGACGCGGCCTCCGCCGATGCCCGGGCCGACGTCTACGGGCTCGGCGCCCTGTTCTACTTCGCCATGACCGGCCAGAACCCGCGCTATTTCCGGGAAGCGGACGTTCCCGAAACCCTGCGCACCATCATTGTCAAGGCGCTCAAGACGGACCGCGACAAGCGCTGGAAGAGCGCGCGGGATCTGACGGCGGCCCTGGCCGCCGTGCAGACGCCTTCTACCGTCGTCATTCCCAGCGCCAAGACCACCTGGCGTTGCAAGTGGTGCGACACGGTCAACCCCGTGGCCATTCATTACTGCGGCGAATGCGGCTGGGACGGCCGCGAATGGTGCGACGAGTGCGGCGCCGAAACGCGCTTCGGCACCCAGTTCTGCGGAAGCTGCGGGGCCGACGCCCGCAACTACGAAGCGGCGGAACAGCTTCTGAAAAAACTGGAGGCGCACCGCGCCCGCAAGGCCTACGGCCTGATCGTTCAGCAGGCGGCCGAGCTGGGCGGCTTCCATCCGGTCGGACCCAACGGGCGCCTGCTGATCAAGAGAATCCGCGACCTGCGCACCGAGGCGGAACAGGCCCTGGAACAGGGCGAACGGCTGAACCAGGAGATCGGGCGCGAATATGCCGCCGGCAACTACGAACGCGCCCGCCGGCTGATCGAGGCGTTCGACAAGCTGTCCGCGGACAAGACCCACATCGACAAGATGGCCCGCATTCCCGGCCTCATCGAGGAACGCGACCTGCACCAGGCACAGGAGCTGGTCCGCCGCCGCCGCTGGCGCGAGGCGGCCCGCCTGTGCGAACGCCTGGACCGCCGGCCCGGCAGGGACAATCCGGCGGTCGCCGCCCTCCGCGCCCGCGTGCGCGCCCACCGCTGGCGCTCCCGCGGATTGCGGATCCTGGGCGGGACGGCCGCCGCGGGCCTGCTCTACCTGCTGACCGCGCCCCCGCTCTGCGAAAACCTGGCCGCCCGCTACCCGCGCGTGTGCGCCGTCTTCTACGCGCCGTTCGACGCGCTCCTCCGCCACACGCCCCTGCGCCGCCCGCTGATGATCCTCGCGCGGTTCTGGGGCGCCGACGCCCTCACCTACCGCACGTCCCAACCCGCACCCGCCGAGCCGGGCGTCCTGGCCCGGCAGCGCGACGTGTACGAACAGGACGTCGCCGCGATCGAGGCCCGGTCCGATGCGCTGGCCGCCGCCTGGCCGGCGGCCTACCTGCAGGCGCTTACGGCCCTCATGGAACGCCTCCAGAAAGCCGGCGACTTCGAAGGCTGGGAAGCGGTCCAGCTCGAACACGCCCGTTTCCAGGTCGATCCCGTCCTGCCCGAACGCCTGCCGCCCGGCGCGCCTGAAAGCCTCGAGACCCTCCGTGCCGAGTTTCGCGCCAAGCGCCAGGCGATCGAAGCCGAACGCCGGGCCCGGCGGCGGGACGTCGCCGAAGCCTACGCGAAGCGGCTGAACAACCTGCAGCGCCGGCTGACCATGGAAGGCCAGATGGACAAGGCCCACACGGTCAACCAGGAAATCAAGCGCATCCTGGCCGTGCTCGACGGGCTGCGGCCGGATACCGGCCCGCAAGCCGGGCTTAACCCAGCAGCGCCTGCACCCGCTTCAGATCCGGAGCGCTGAGCACCGCGTAGGAAGCTCCGTCCCCGCGGTCGCCCGCCGTCGCGTAAATGTAGTTGATATTGATCCCGGCCTTCGCGATCCGGGTCGCCACGTCGGCCAGGGCGCCCGGCCGGTTGGCCAGGCGCACCAGCAGCACGTCCTGCTCCGTGAACGACAGGCGCGCGGCCTTGAGCTCGCGGCGCGCCGCCGTCGCGCTGGCCGCCACGATCTGCACCAGCCCCACGTCGGCCGTCACCGCCGCGGAAATGCCGATCAGGTTGATCTTCCGGGCCGCCAGCCGCCGCGCCACGGCGGCCAGGGCCCCGGGCTTGTTTTCCAGGTACACGGTAAATTGCTTCTTGATCATGCGCTCCTCCTGCTTCCGGCGGCGCCGAAAGCGCTTTACACGTTACGGCTTCTTTCCCACCATAACCCGCGTCATGCAAGCTAAAACGACTCCTTCTCTGGACGCGATCGCCTCGCTGTGCAAACGCCGCGGGTTCATCTTTCAAGGTTCCGAAATCTACGGCGGGATCAACGGCTTCTGGGACTACGGGCCGCTCGGCGTGGAACTCAAGCGCAACATCAAGGAAGCCTGGTGGCACGACATCGTCCGGGCCCGCGAGGATGTCGCGGGGCTGGACGCGGCCATCATCATGCACCCCCGCACCTGGGAGGCATCGGGACACAGCGAAGGCTTTACCGACCCCATGGTGGATTGCCGGGCCTGTAAGCGGCGCTACCGCGCCGACCAGCTCTGCGAGGATCTCGGGGTGGAACTCGAAACCGGGAGCGCCGCCGAGCAAGATATCTCGCTGCCGCCCGACGCCAAGTGCCCGGCCTGCGGCGCGCGCGAACTGACCGCGCCCCGGGCCTTCAATCTCATGTTCAAAACGTTTGTCGGCCCGGTGGAAAACGATTCCGCCGCGGCGCAGCTCCGGCCGGAAACGGCCCAGGGCATCTTCGTGCAGTTCGCCAACGTCCTGGCCACCTCCCGCCTCAAGGTGCCCTGCGGCATCGCCCAGATCGGCAAGGCCTTCCGCAACGAAATCAATCCGCGCAACTACACCTTCCGCTCCCGCGAGTTCGAGCAGATGGAACTCGAGTTTTTCGTGCCGCCGGGCAGCGACGCCGAGTGGCACGCCTACTGGGTCGCAGAGCGGCTCAGGTGGTACCGCTCGATCGGCCTTCCGGACGAGCGCCTCAGCCGCTACACGTACGGCGAAGAGGAGCTGGCTCACTACGCGTCGGCCTGCGTGGACGTGATGTTCGATTTCCCGTTCGGCACGCAGGAGCTCGAAGGCATCGCCGCACGCGGCGATTTCGACCTGCGCCGCCACCAGGAATACAGCGGCAAGTCGATGGTCTATTTCGACCCGGAAACCCGGGAAAAGTATATCCCCCACGTGATCGAACCGTCCGCCGGCGTGGACCGCATCGCACTCGCGCTGATCTGCAATGCCTACCGTGAAGAATGGGCGCCCGGGGCCGGGACGCCCGGCGGCATCCGGCCCGCCGAACCCGGGGAAAACCCGCCGGACGGCTACGAGGCCCGCACCGTCATGCGCTTCCATCCGCGCGTGGCGCCCGTCAAGGTCGCGGTCTTCCCGCTTCTCAAAAACAAGCCGGAGCTGGTCAAGCAGGCGCGCGCCGTCTTTGAGATGCTGCACGGGCGCTGGACGGCGTTCTACGACGCGGTCGGCGCCATCGGCCGGCGCTACCGCCGCCAGGACGAAGCGGGCACGCCCTTCGGCGTGACCGTCGACTTCCAGACCCTCGAAGATCACACCGTCACGCTCCGCGACCGGGACACGATGCAGCAGGAGCGCCTCAGTATCGCCGAGCTGCCGGAACGGTTGGAAGCACGCATCGCCTAGAGGCCGCCATGCCCGATATCGCCGATTTCGCCTGCGTCGACACCGACCGCCCGGAGCGCTGCGGCCTGCCCGAGGTCATCTACTGTCCCGGCAAAACCGCGGCGCAGATCGTCGAGATCATGCGCACCCTGCAACATGCCGGCCAGAATGTGCTGGCCACGCGCGCCGCGCCCGAACAGGCCGCGGCCGTGCTGGAGGCATTTCCCGCGGCGGCGTACCATGAGCACGCCCGGGCCCTGACCCTGGACGCCGGCCCGCTCCCGGAGCAGACCGGGCGCGTGGCCGTCGTCTGCGCCGGCACCTCCGACATCCCCGTGGCCGAGGAGGCCGCCCTGACGGCCGAGCGCACCGGCGCGCGCGTCGTACGCGTCTACGACGTGGGCGTTGCCGGGCTGCACCGGCTCATGAAACATCTCGACGTTCTCCGCCGCGCCAACGCGGTCGTCGTCGTCGCCGGCATGGAAGGCGCGCTGCCCTCGGTCGTGGGCGGCCTGATTGACCGCCCGGTGATCGCCGTGCCCACGAGCATCGGCTACGGGGCCGGGCTCAACGGCATCGCCGCGCTGCTGGCCATGCTCAATTCCTGCGTGCCCGGCGTGACGGTATGCAATATCGATAACGGATTCGGCGCCGGCGTCGCCGCGGCCCGCATCAACCGGCGCGCGCGGGACCCGGATTCCGGCGGCACGGCCCCCGGCGGCGCAGCATGAAAAGCCTGCACTTCGACAGCGTCGGCGGCGCCAGCGGGGACATGATCCTGGCCTGCCTGATCGGGCTCGGCGTCGATCCGGACGAGCTCGCGCGCGCGCTTGCGTCGCTGCGCATCGAGCCCTTCGCGATCCGCGCGGAGACCGTGACGGAAGGCGGGTTCTCCGGACTGCGCGTCACCGTCGAGGTCGCCGACCGCCCCCATCCCCACCGCCGCCTGGCCGATATCCGCGAACTGGTCGAACGCAGCACGCTGCCGTCCGGCGCCCAACGCCGCGGCCTCGCCGTGTTCCGGCGCCTGGCCGAAGCGGAGGCCGCGGTCCACGGCACCGCGCCCGAGGCCGTCCATTTCCACGAAGTCGGCGCGATGGATTCCATCATCGATATCCTGGGCGCGTGCACGGCCCTGGAATGGCTGGACGTCGGGCCCGTCTCCGTGAGCGTGCTGCCCCTGGGAACGGGCACTATCGAAAGCGCGCACGGCCGCCTGCCCGTGCCCGCCCCCGCCACGGTCGTCCTGCTCGAAAACCGGCCGGTCATCCGGACCGGCGAACCCTTCGAGCTGGTGACCCCCACCGCCGCCGCGTGGCTCACCGCGGCCGGCGACCCGGCTGCCGCCCACGGCGCCGCCGGCCTGCTGGAAAAATCGGCGGCCGGGTTCGGCCACCGCCGGCTCAACTCCCGCCCCAACCTCCTGCGCGCCATGCTGCTCGCCCCCCCGCCCCGCCCGGCACCCGCCGGCCCGCCGGCCGCCTGCGTCGTGCTCGAATGCAACCTGGACGACGCCGTGCCTGAACTGATCGGATCGCTGACCGGACGCCTGCTCGCCGCCGGCGCGCTCGATGTCTTTACGACGCCCGTGCAAATGAAGAAACAGCGGCCGGGCACGCTCCTGACCGTGCTCTGCCGGCCGGAAGACCGGCCGGTCCTGATCGATCTGATCTTCACCGAAAGCACCACTTTCGGCGTGCGCGAGTACGCCGTGAGCCGGACCGTGCTCGCGCGCCGCGAGGCCGCCGTCACAACCCCGTACGGGACGGTCCGCCTCAAGATCGGCGCCTGGCAGGGCCGCGACGTGACGCGGGCGCCCGAACACGAGGATTGCGCGGCGCGCGCCCGCGAACACGGGGTGCCGGTCCGCGCCGTATACGAGGCCGCCCTCCGGGCACCCGATGATCACGTACACTAAAGCCGGCATCGAAGCCGCCCTGAACCGCTTTCTCACCGCGCTGAGCCGGCGGCCCGACAAGGATCTCCGCCGCGCCTGGGCCGCTCTGCGCGCCGGGGAACACCCGGCCTGCGCGCCGATCCTGATCCACCGCGACCCTGCACCGGAGGACGTGTCGCACCCCCGCGACCGGCTTTTCCTCGAGGAGCAACTCGAACAGAACCTGCACGGGCTGCTGCGCCGGATCGAGCTCGAGAATCCCGTCGCGCCGGTCCTCGATACGGGCTTCGGTCCGGCCACGCTCGCCACCGCCCTCAGCGGCGACGCCGCGCCGGACGATACGGCCGGCGGGCTGCCGATCGAAGCCTTCGACGAAGCCGACCCCCCGGACCTGGCCGCGGCCGGCCTGTTGCCGCGGGTCCGCGACCAGATCGAATTTTTCAAGGAGAACACGCCGCCCGAGTTCACGCTCGCGCCGCCCGACCTGCAGGGACCGTTCAACATCGCGCATACGCTCGTCGGCGATCCGCTCTTCGAGCACATGGAGCGCGACCCCGACCGCGTGCACAACCTCATGGACCTCGTGACCGAGACGCTGCTCGACGCCTGGACCGAAATCCCGGGCTGGATCGGCGCGGAACGCCTGGCCCCCACGCCCGGCCTGGCCTTCTGCCCCGCGGACCTCGACGGCGCATGCTACGTGGCCGAATGTTCCGCCAACCGGCTGACCCCCGCCCGCTACGAGGAATTCGTCCTGCCGTACGACCGGCGCATGGAAGAGGAGTTCGGGCCGCTCGCGTTTCACCCCTGCTCGGGGCGGCGCCTCTTCCGCGTCCTGGCGGAGCACTTTCCGCAGATGCTTTATACCGAGGCCGGCTGGATCGCGAACCTGGAGGAAGAAGCGATCGGCGTGGACGAAGCGCTCACGCTGATCCCCGGCACGGCCGTTCTCGTCGTACGCGAAGACCTCCCCGCGGGCCGCGAGGCGGCGCGGCTCGAGGAACTCGTCGGCCTGATGCACCGGCGCCCGGGCCTGTACCTTTCCGTTACCGGCCTGGGCTGGGGACCGGCCGATGACGAGGCCATCCGCGCGCTGCATCGCCGGATCGATGCGCGCTACCACGGCTCAGACGCTTGAGCCGCTCCAGTGCAGCTTCCGGCGCAGCATGGCAAAGTAATCCCGGTCCGGCAGATACGCCAGGCGCACCACGGTGTCGCTCCGCCCCAACGTGACCACGTCGCCCGCGGAAAGCGGCTGCTCTTCCTGGCCGTCCACCGCCAGCAGAAACGCGCGGCCGTCCCGGGGCACCACCGTCAGGCGGCTGGAATCGGGCACGACCAGCGGCCGCGAACTCAGGGTATGCGGACAGATCAGGCTGACCACGAAGGCCTCGGTCTCGGGCACGAGAATCGGCCCGCCGGCCGAGAGCGAATGCCCCGTGCTGCCCAGCGGCGTCGAGACGATCAGGCCGTCACACACGTAGGACGTCACCGCCCCCCCGTCCAGGCAGAGGTCCAGCGTCGCCACGCGCGACGACGTCCCGCTCCCGATCACCGCGTCGTTCAACGCGCGCCACCGTCCCAGCGCGCGGTCGCCGGAATGCGCGGCGACCTCGAGCATCGCGCGCACGCTGATCCGGAGGTTATCCCGCACCACGCAGTCCAGGGCGCGGTCGAGCTCGTGTTCGTCCACCGCCGTCAGGAATCCGAGCTTGCCGAGATTCACCCCCAGGATCGGCTTGCCCAGGCCGGCCTGCTCCCGCGCCACGCGCAGCATCGTCCCGTCCCCGCCCAGGGCGACGATCAGATCCGCGTCCTCGAACGATCCCGTCTGCAGCGCGCCGTCCAGGAGGCCCGCCGTTCCGGCATCGGCCGTCAGGTGCAGCCCCAGCTCGCCGGCGCGCGCCGCCAGCCGCCGCAGCGTTTCGCCCGCCCGCGGCTTGCCCGGGTGCGCCACCACGCCGATACGCTTCATCCGTCCGCTCCCGTTTTCCAGTACGCCAGAAACTCCACGTTGCCCGCCGGCCCGAGCACCGGGCTCGGCCGGACGCCCTGCCACGCCAGCCCGAGTGTTTCCGTCCCGAACGCGCGCACCCGCTCCACCACCGCCGCGCGCACGGCCGGGTTGCGCACCACGCCGCCCCGGCCCACTTCGTGCCGGGCCGCCTCGAACTGCGGCTTGATCAGCGTAACCAGTTCCGCCGGCCGGGACAAGCTCGCAATCACGGCGGGCAGCACCTTCGTCAGCGCAATGAACGAGACGTCCAGAACCGCGAAGTCCGGCCGGTCAGGAAAGGCATCGGGCGGCAGGAGACGGGCATTGACCTTCTCCATGACCGTGACCCGCGGATCGTTGCGCAGCCGCCAGTGCAGCTGCCCCCGCCCCACGTCCACGGCGTACACCCGCGCCGCGCCGTGCTGCAGCAGGCAATCGGTGAACCCGCCGGTCGAGGCGCCCACGTCCACGCAGACCCGTCCGGCGACGTCCAGTCCGAACGCCTCGAACGCGGCCTCCAGCTTGTCGCCGCCCCGGCCGACAAAGCGCGGCGGCGCCTTGACCTCGATGCGGACGTCCGCGGGCACGCGGTGCCCGGCCTTCGGCGCCGGCGCGCCCTCCACCGTCACCGCCCCGGCGCCGATCAGCCGCTGCGCGCGCTCGCGCGATTCGGCCAGGCCCCGTTCAACCAGCAACACGTCCAATCGCTGCTTCATCCGCCACCCGCGCCGCTATGGCTTCCGCCGTCAACCCGTGCGCGTCCCGCAAGGCCGCCGCCGACCCGTGCGGCACAAAACGGTCCGGCCAGCCGAAACGCCAGACACGCGCCGGCAGGCCGCGCGCCCGGATCGTCTCCTGCACCGCCGAGCCGAAACCGCCGGCGGCCACGCCGTCTTCCACAGTCACGACCGCCTGCGCCGCCGCACCGTGCTGCGCCAGCAACGCCTCGTCCAGCGGCTTGATGAACCGCGCGTTCACCACGCCCGCCGGCACCCCCCGCGCCTCCAGCAGCGCCGCCGCCCCCCGCGCCGGTTCCAGCATGTTGCCCAGCGCCCAGAACCAGACCGGCGCGCCGCCCGACCCCGCGGGCTCGCGCAGCACCTCCGCCCGGCCGACGGCCAGCGGCTCCGGCGCGTCCGGCACCGCCGCGCCCGGCCCCCCGCCGCGCGGATAACGGATCATCGCCGGCTTGCCCAGCCGCACCGCCGTGACCAACATCGCCGCCAGCTCCGCCTCGTCCTTGGGCTGCATCAACGTCAGGCCCGGGACGACCCGGAACAGCGCCATATCGAACACCCCGTGATGCGTCGGCCCGTCTGCGCCGACAACGCCCGCCCGGTCCAGGCAGAACACCACCGGCAGGCCCTGCAGGCACACATCGTGAATCACACAGTCCACGGCCCGCTGGGCAAAGGTCGAATACACGGCGAAAACCGGCACGCGGCCCGCCGCCGCCAGGCCCGCCGCGAATACCACCGCGTGCTCCTCGCAAATCCCGACGTCGAAGAACCGGTCCGGAAAACGGCGTTTGAAGCCCTCCAGCCCGGTACCCGCCGTCATCGCGGCGGTGATGGCCACGAGGCGCGGATCCTGCTCGGCCAAACGCTCCAGCACGCGCCCGAAGACATCGGCATACGACGGACCCCGGGCCGGCGCCGTGGATACGCCGGTCGCGACGTCGAATCCCGACGTGCCGTGCCAGGCCTCCGGATGCGCTTCCGCCGGCGGATATCCCTTGCCCTTGCGGGTGCTGACGTGCAACAGGATCGGTTTGACCGAATGCGCGGCGATCCGCAAGGCGTCGGTCAAGGCCGGAATGCTGTGGCCGTCGATCGGCCCGATGTAACGCAACCCGAATTCCTCGAACACGAGGCTGCGCAGGAACAGGCCCTTCAGGACCTCCTCGATACGGTAGTAGCGCTGGCGGAGCCAGCCCATGCCGAAACGCTTGGCCACGCTCTCGACCGATGTCTTCCAGCGGTTATAGCGCGGATTGGCCAGCAGCACGGCCAGGTACCGCGCCAGGGATCCGACGTTGGCCGCAATCGACATCTCGTTGTCGTTCAGCACGACGATCAGGCGCCCCGTCGTGCCGGCAAGATTGTTCAGCGCCTCGAGCGAAATCCCGCAGCCCGCTGCGCCGTCGCCCACGATCGCCACCACGTGCTCCCCGCCGCCCCGCCGGTCGCGCGCCACGGCCATGCCCAGCGCGGCCGACAGGGCCGTACCCGAATGACCCGCCCCGAACGCGTCGTACGGGCTCTCGTCGCGCCTCAGGAAACCCGAAAGCCCGCCGAACCGGCGGAGCGTGTCGAACCGGTCCCGCCGCCCGGTCAGCAGCTTGTACGCGTACGTCTGGTGCCCCACGTCCCAGACCAGCTTGTCCGCGGGCGGTTCGAACACCTTGAGCAACGCGACGGTCAGTTCCACCGCCCCGAGATTCGCGCCCAGGTGCCCGCCCGTGCGGCTGACCGTGTCGATAATGCGGGCGCGCACCTCGTCCGCCAGCCGGCGCAGGGCCTCCGCGTCCAACGCCCTGACGTCCGCCGGCGTGTCGATTGTGGCAAGCAGGCTGTCCATGAACCGCACTATAACGCGCCGCTCACTCCGCCTCAAGCCGGCGTCGCGCCTCCGCCGCGCTTAACCCGTCCACCGCCACGACCTTTCGCGCCGAAGCGCCGCCGGCCACGATCCGGACCCGCCGTTTCGGCAGGTCCAGGGCCGCCGCCAGCAGCGTCTCCGCCGCCGCGTTCGCCCGGCCGCCCTCCGCCGGCGCGCGGACCCGCAGCTTGAGCGCGCCGCCCAGCCAGCCGTCCACGGCTTCACGCGAGGCGCCGGGCACGACTTTGACGTTCAAACGCACCGTCCCGTCCGCGTTCCCTGCCCGCCTGCCGGCCGCCCGGTTCACGTCCCCGCGCCGTCCGCGGGAATGACCTTGCGGTCCGGCCGGATCAGCTCGACCCAGTCGGCCACGCCGTTCGTGTTCAGGTCCGTGAAGGCCGGGTGGCCCGGGTCGAACTCGAAACCGGCATCCCGCCGGAAACGCTCCCGGAACGACGAGCTGATCCAGCAGGTGCCCAGCATCTCGCGGTACGGCTGCTCGACCACCGGGCTCAGCCCGTTTACGGACGCCGCCGTCCGGCCGTCCCGCACCAGCACCGCGGACACCGGGCCGGTCTGCAAGGGAAAGCGATGATTCTGCAGGCCCGGTTCGACCGGGCGCGTGCCGTAGCCCTCCACCACCAGCTGCGCGGGCGCCCGCGCCAGGGTGATCACATGCAGGTTCTCCGAAAGCGGGTACCAGGGTTCGGCCGTATCCGGAAAATCCGTCGGCTCGGGGCGCCCCGGATACCGTTTGTACGCGAGAATGATCGAGTCCTTTTCGAGTTCGGGCGGCCGCCCGGTCTTGAACCGTTCGATGAAATAGGCATTCAACTCCAGCAGCGCGTACCCGTGATTGATGGACGGCGCAATGTCCGTCTGTTCGCCGTAATCGTTCCAGGTCACGATCTGGACCATCCCCGGGTCGAGCTCCAACGCCAGCTTCCAGGATTCCAGCATCAGCTCGGCGTCATGCATGAAGACGCGCTGGTCCAGGTTGTTCCGCCGCCAGCCCTGGGCGACGCACGGCCCGAAGAGCTTGCCGTGTTTCCGGCAGGCGTCGTTCATCATCGTGTAGATGCGGCGCTGCTCTTCCGGCGTGTCGAGCGGCCCGAACACGCTGAGGCCCGCGAAAGGCCGGGCCCAGAGGTCGAAAAAGCGCCGGCAGTCGGCGTCCGTGAAGTTCCACAGCTTCGCGTACAGCCAGGCGGGCGGCAGGTCGGCGATCAGGGCCACGGGCTGATGCAGCCCTGCGAACACATCGCCCCAGCTAGCGATAACCTGCCGGGTGTTCTCGAAAATGTACCCGGCCGGCGCGCCCTGGCAGCCCTGGAAGTCATAGGGCGGCAGCGCGCTCGCCCGATAGCTCGTGAGCAGCAGCTTGCCGTCGTACTGCAGCCCGTTGGGACTTTTGCCGTAACGGTCCAGGAACTGGTTGATCGTGTCCGTGCGGCGGGACGGCTTCCGGATCGTGGCCTGGTCGACGCACAGCAGCAGCTTGAAGTCCGGGAATTCCGCTTCCGCCACGCTGAAGAAATCATCGAAGATGCCCATCTCGATAAAGCAATGCACGCGGTCCGGCCGGTTGCTCCGGTTCTGCGCTCCCGAGTACCCCGCCCCGTAATCGAACATGAATCCGTCGATCCCGGCGTCACGGGCCGTCCGGATTTCCCAGCGGATGAAGTCGCGCCGGTTCGTGAATACCGCGTGCCCCTCCTTGAACCAGTCCGACGCGAACAGCGGCGCCTCCCGGTACTGGGCGCCCGATTCCCGGCTGCGCGTGCGCGCGACATACGGATTGCTGAACCGCATGTGCGGGTGCGCGGGATGGGAATACCCCGGCATGTAATGGGCAAAGACGTACTTGCGTTGCCGGATATCCTCCAGGCCGCGCGCGGCGCCGGCTTCGCTTTCGGGCGGGCGCGCGTGCGGCGCCCGGCACGACGCGGCCAACAGCGGCACGGCCAGCAGGACGGCGGCGGCGCGCGGGAACGTAATCCTGTATTGCAGTGTTGCCATGTTGTCTCTCCTCTGTGGCGGCATCGTCTCTACGGCCCCTTGCCTATGGCGTTGTATCCTCCTCGCCCGTATCCTGAAGCGTGTTCGTCAACGGCCGTTCCGCGGCCGTCCGGGTCAAGGTAAGCGTCACGTTCGGGTGTTCCTGGAGCAGTGACGCGGGAAACTCGGCGGTCACGGGTCCGAGAAACGCACGGCGCCAGAGGCCCGCGTGCCAGTTGCGCATCATGATGACCCCGAAACGCCGGGTCTTGAGCAGCTCGTACATGCCCAGCGTAATGCAGCGTTCGGGGATGATATCCAGATTGCCGTGCGTGCCGCCCATCGCCATTTGCGCCGTGGACATCCGGGAACACGTCATGACGCGCGTCTTGCAGTTGCGGAACGCCTCCAGGTCCTCCGGCTCGCCCACCAGGCCCGGCG